>NZ_DFME01000125.1:5518-5804 GCF_002375605.1 Hyphomonas sp. UBA3601
ACGCACACTTCAGATTTGCGTCAAATTTCACCTTTCGATTCAACCAGACTTCCACCTCGCTGTGTCAGAACGGGGCGTAACGATACGGGACGGATGTGTTCCGCTTTGTATCAAACATCTGGTTTCGGGAGCGGGCGATCCGTCGGTTCCTTGTAGAGAAGGTAGTAATCGCAATGGCCAAGACGGTGCTTGTAATTGATGACGATCCGACCCAGCGCCGCCTGCTTCAGGCTGCGGTCGAGAAGGCTGGATTTGCCTGTCGCACGGCGCCGGATGGCGAGGCGGT
>NZ_DFME01000125.1:5983-23533 GCF_002375605.1 Hyphomonas sp. UBA3601
ACCCGAAGGATGGCATCGACGTGGTCCTGCTGGACCTGACCATGCCGGGCCTGTCGGGCATGGACACGCTGGAACGCCTGTCGGCCAAGCGCGCTGACCTGCCGGTCATCATGCTGACGGCGACCAGCGGCATTGACACGATCGTTCAGGCCATGCGCCGCGGCGCGGTGGACTTCATCGTGAAGCCCGCCAATCCGGAGCGCGTCGTCGTTTCGATCCGCAACGCCCTGAAATTGCAATCCCTGTCAGGGGAAGTGAAGCGCCTCTCGCGCAAATCCGAAGGCGGCATGAGCTTTGACGACATGATCGCGACCGCGCCGCCGATGCGCCAGGTCGTGCGTCTGGCCGAACGCGCCGCGAGTTCTGATATTCCCGTCCTGATCCTGGGCGAAAGTGGTGTGGGTAAGGAAGTTGTTGCCCGCTGCATTCAGGGCGCATCTGACCGTGCCGGGAAACCATTCGTCACCGTGAACTGTGGTGCGATCCCGGAAAACCTGGTCGAGTCGATCCTGTTCGGTCATGAGAAGGGCGCCTTTACCGGTGCCGTCTCAAAAGCGCTCGGCAAGTTTGTCGAGGCCGATGGCGGCACGCTTTTCCTCGATGAGGTGGGTGAGTTGCCGCTGGATGCGCAGGTGAAGCTGCTCCGTGCCCTGCAGGAAGGGGAGGTGGATGCCGTTGGCTCGCGCCGCCCGACCAAGGTGGATGTACGGATCATTTCCGCAACCAACCGCGATCTGTCGCAACAGGTTGCCGAAGGCACATTCCGCGAAGACCTGTTCTATCGCCTCAATGTCTATCCGGTTGACATGCCGTCGCTGCGCGAACGCCGTGATGACATTCCGGCGCTGGTCGACCATTTCGTGAATCGCTTCAATGCCAGCGAAGGCGCGAAAGTGACCGGTGTGGCCGACGAGACGATGAAGATGCTGTACGCCTTTGACTGGCCGGGCAATGTCCGCCAGCTGGAGAATGCTGTCTTCCGCGCTGTGGTTCTGTGCGATGGCGACCAGTTGCGCCCGCAGGATTTCCCTCAGATTTCCGGACAGATGCCGGATGTGAGCAACCTGCCTTCATCGCCCTTCAACAAGGCCCCCGATATCGCTGAGCCCGTTCAGTCCGGCGAGAACGGCCCGGTAGCCATTCAGGACGAGGCGGGCGAGCTGCGCACGCTGAGCGATATCGAGCGCGATATCCTTCAGTATGCCATCGACTTCTATGAAGGCCATATGAGTGAAGTGTCGCGTCGTCTCGGCATTGGCCGCTCGACGCTCTATCGCAAGGTCCGCGAATATGATCTCGATGTGCGCCAGGAGCGCGAAGCGAGCTAGGCCAAGGCCAAAGGGAGATGCCGGCACAGATCGGCGACAAAGCCCCGCCCCACCGGCGGGGCTTTTCTATGAGCGGGCAGGCATCGCATAGGACATGGTGACGTTGCAGCGCTCATAGCGGTGGCCATAGCGGCGCATGATGTCGTCATCATGCCGGAAGCCGTATTTCTCGTAGAGCCGGATGGCCGACGCGCATTTTGAATTGGTCAGCAGGAAGAGATCCTGGATTTCCATCTGGCGGGCGCGCTTCAGAATCTGCCGCATCAGGAAATCTCCCGCCCGGCGACCGCGCGCGGAGGCCAGAACGCCCATCTTGGTCAGTTCCACGCTGCCATCCGCCATGGGCATCAGCGCGCAGGTGCCAATGATGCCGAGTTCCGGATCCTCGACGAACAGGATGGTGCCGCCCTTGTCGATCACCTTGGCACGTGGGTTTTCGATCATGGCGATGTCTTCCGCTTCCAGCCGGAACATCTCCTCGACCCATTCGCGGGAGATGTGGTCGAAATGCGGGGCGAGTTCGTCCGAGAATTCCACGATCTTCAGGCCCGCAGGATTGGCCAGGGTCTCGATCCGCGCCGACAGGGGCTGCTCGGCGAGACGCGATTCCACGAGGCAGATTTCCGCCAGCAAGTCATGGTCTGGGTAGAGACAGAGTTGCTCGGCGGCCTCCTGAACGGCGGGCCAGAAGCTGGCGCGCATTTCGGACACCAGCGCTTCCCCGGCAGGCGTGAGGAAGATTTCCTTCTGGCGATTGTCGCCCTCAATCGGGCGCGTGTCGGTCAGGCCCATCTTCTGGAGCGCATTGTGGATGCGCGTGATGGCGGGCTGGCTAACGCCGGTGGCCTCGACGGCCGCGCTCACACTGAGCGGGCCGTTGGCCTCAAGCGCGGCGATCAAGGGAAAGTGCGTCGTCTGGATCGGATAGGCGCGATTGTCGAACACGCTGACAGCTTCTGCCTGCAGCCGGTCGGCAAGACGCTTCAGCCGACTGGCCAGGCCCAGATAGCCAACTTGTGCGAGAATATCCTGGCTCATCACGGGATTCCATAATCAGTTATATAACGCGTTATATGATTAGGCTTGGCCACGGGAACCGTCAAGATGAAATCCCGATTATCAGAGGGGAAGCGGTCTAGTGCCGGGTGGCGGCCTTGACGATTTCACCGATCTTGCGGGCATCGGCCTCGCGTGGGCTGCCGGTGCGCCAGGCGATACCGATCTGGCGGCCGACCACGGGACTGACGAATTCGCGTACGGCGACGTCCGGTCCGATGTTCAGGCCGTTATCTGTGGCGAGTTTGGGCAGGAGCGAGACGCCAAGGCCCCCGGCAATCATGTTGACCAATGTTCCGAGTGAAGTAGCGGCCACCTGATCAGTGCCGTTGCCGGTCTTCATGCGACAGATGGAGAGTGCATGATCGCGCAAGCAGTGCCCGTCTTCGAGCAGGAGGAGGTTCTCGCCCGCCAGGTCTTCTGGCGAGAGGCCGTTCTTCTTGGCCAGCGGGTGTGAAGCGGGCGCGGCAAACAGGAATTCATCATCGAATAGCGGCAGCATCTCGATGCCCGGAACGTCCCAGGGCAGGGCAATCAGGGCGGCGTCCAGAGTGCGCGTGCGCAACTGGTCGATCAGGCGCGGTGTCTTCTCTTCGTGCAGGTAGAGTTTGAGCTGGGGATATTGCTCGCTGAGGGCGCGGACTGCCGCTGGCAGGACGAAGGGCGCGATGGTCGGGATCGCGCCGAGATGAAAGGGGCCCGTGAGCAGAGCGCCGGCGCTCTGAACCGACTGGACCAGGGAATGGGCATCATTGATCAGCGCATTGGCGCGCGAAACCGCCAGCTCTCCGGCATGAGTCAGCTTGGCGCCGCGCGGTTCGCGTTCGGCCAGTTTGACGCCCAGCAAATCCTCCAATTCCTTGATCCCGGCTGACAAGGTGGGCTGCGTCACATAGCACGCCTCGGCGGCCCGAGAGAACGAGCCGGTCTCTCCAAGAGCCACTAGATACTGCAGTTGGCGAAGGGTCGGTATAATCATAGAGACAATCTATACCGGCAATGGGAATTATCAATTTTCCTTTTTGCCGCAACTGCGAGAAAGCACGGCCACCGGGCCCACCGTTCCGGCAGCCTCAACATCTTATCCCAGGAGATCCACTATGCTTGGCATTGGCGAAAAGCTTCCCGAGTTCACAGTCACGGGCGTAAAGCCGAAATTCATGCAGCATGAGCAGAATGGCGAAAGCGCATTCGAGCCCATCACGCAGGATTCCTTCGAGGGTAAATGGAAAGTCATCTTCTTCTACCCGAAAGACTTCACCTTCGTTTGCCCAACTGAAATCGCTGAATTCGCCCGCCTGTCCGGCGACTTCGAAGATCGCGACGCGGTTGTGCTCGGCGGGTCCACCGACAACGAGTTCGTGAAGCTGGCATGGCGCCGCGACCACGCAGACCTCGCAGAGCTGCCGATCTGGCAGTTTGCGGACACCCGCGGTGAGCTGGTTGATGGTCTTGGCGTGCGTGAGCCGTCTGAAGGCGTTGCCTATCGCGCGACATATGTTGTCGACCCGCACAACGTGATTCAGCACGTTTATGTGACCAATCTGAACGTCGGCCGCAGCCCTGCAGACACGCTCCGCGTGCTGGATGCCCTGCAGACCGATGAGCTGTGCCCATGTAATCGTCCGGTTGGCGGAGATATTTTGGAACCAGCTGCCTAGGTTGCGCATAGATAGAGCGCAACGCTGAAACTTCCGGGAAGATGTCTCACTCCCTCCCCCACCCATGAGGCATCTTCCCTTCAGCGTCGCGAAAGGTCCGGCAGGCCTTCCGTCCACCCAGTTCCGGACGTTGGCACTCCCACCCCTCTAGCCTGCAAGGCTTGTCGGACCCATTCGCTCCCCACCCCATCAAAACAACGAATTCCGGAAGGATGAGGATTCATGTCTATCGAGTCCCTGAAATCTTCGCTGCCTGACTATGCGAAGGATTTGAAGCTCAATCTCGGCTCGCTGATGAACGAGACCCTGTTGAGCGACCAACAGAAATATGGCTGTTTCCTCGCCTGTGCCCATGCTGTGGGTGAACCCCAGACGCTGACGGCGCTGGAAGCGGAAGCGGACGGAAAGCTGAGCCCCGAAGCGATCAAGGCTGCGAAAGCTGCCAGCGCGATCATGGGCATGAACAATGTCTATTACCGGTCGATCCACCTGATCAGCAATTCGACGTACCAGACCTTGCCAGCCAAGCTGCGCATGAACGTGATCGGTGCGCCGGGAATCGAGAAAGCGGACTTCGAGCTTTATTCCCTTGGTGTGTCCGCCGTGAATGGCTGCGGCATGTGTCTCGATGCGCATGAAGCCGAATTGCGCAAGCACGGCTTGTCGACCGAGCAGATCCAGGCGGGCATCCGCATCGGCGCTGTGGTCAATGCTGTCGCCCGCGTGCTGGCTGCTGAGGCGGTCACGGCCGGCTAGTTGCGCGGCGAATGTTCCAAGACCCAAGGAAAGGCCCCGAAGCATTGCTTCGGGGCTTTTTTTGCGATTCGAAGCATTCGCGAAGTGATACGGGGCCGAAACGAACAGATACTGGGCACTGCCGAAACGAGCTGTGGAAATCAGCAGAAAAAGACATGTTCCGTCCCCCGTGCCTTTCTCGTCACAGCAGGGGAGGGCAGCGGCCTGATTCAGAAAGGAAAATTACCGGCCGCCCATTTCGGCCCATTCGGCCGTTCCGGTATGTTGCCGTAATATTTCATCTTTGTTCCAGTGATTTACGGATGTGGATATTTCGATTCATCCACAGTGCCCATTGAGACCCATACTGTCCCATGATACTCCACGTTAAGACATGGTTTACCCATGCGGGGTTTAGGCAGACAAAGTCAGGGTTGGCGGGTGTTCGTTTCCACCTATGAAAGCGCTATTGATGCAAAGGGTCGGGTTTCCATACCCGCTTCCTTTCGCGCTGCGCTGGGCGGTGGAAACCGGATTTTCCTCTGGTCGGCGCTCGACGGATCCGGTTGTCTGGAAGGCGGCGGTGAGGCCCTGATGGCAATGTATCGGGCGACGCTGACCCGGCTCGCCCCGCACTCCCCCGCCCGCAAGGCCCTGGTCACACGCATCATCGCAGGCTCTGCCGACCTGAAGATGGACGATACCGGCCGCATCAAACTGTCTGACGAGTTGATGAAGGCGGCAAACCTGACCGATCGCGTCAAATTCGCGGGCAATATGGACAGTTTCCAGATATGGAACCCGGATCGCCATGCTGAACATTTCGACGCCATGGCCGCCGAGGCTGCGAAAGAAGACACACTGGAAGCGCTCGGGCATGCCTATTCCGAAGTGCTGCACCAGCAGGCCTCGGGGAATGCCGCCCTGAAGCTCGTGGATGGGGGCGACAGCTGATGACACAGGACGTGCCCCTCGCTCCCGACCCTGGCCACAAACCGGTCATGCTGGATGAAGTGCTGGAATGGCTCGCCCCCAGGGATGGGGAGATCATTGTTGACGGCACGTTTGGCGGCGGCGGTTATAGCCGCGCCATTCTTGGGTCTTCCAAATGCACCCTGATTGGCATTGATCGCGATGTGGATGCCATTGAGCGCGCCCGGAAGATGGCGGAAAAGACGGAACGCCTCGTACCCTTGCTCGGTCGCTTCGGCGAAATGGACGACATCGTCCGCGCGGCGGGATATGAACATGTTGACGGCGTTGTGCTCGACATCGGTGTTTCCAGTTTCCAGATTGACCAGGCTGCGCGCGGTTTTTCCTTCATGAAGCATGGTCCACTGGACATGCGCATGGGCGATACAGGCCCAACGGCGGCGGATGTGGTCAATATGATGAGTGAGCGCGACCTCGCGAACATCATCTTCCGTCTTGGCGAAGAGCGCCAGGCACGCCGGATTGCCCGGGCGATTGTGCTGCACCGTGATGACACGCCGTTCGAGACAACCACCGAACTGGCCGATGCGGTTGAAAAGGCCGTGGGCGGGCGCAAGGGCGCGCGTATTCACCCGGCGACGCTGACGTTTCAGGCCATCCGCATGTATGTGAATGATGAGCTGGGAGAGTTGGCCCGTGCGCTGCACGCTGTCGAACGCCTGCTGCGTCCGGGCGGCCGTCTCGTGATCGTGGCCTTCCACTCGCTGGAAGACCGTATGGTGAAACAGTGGTTGAAGAACCGTGCCGGCAAGATGGGCGGCGGATCGCGTCATTTGCCGGTTGCGCAGAAAGGCCCCGACTCCACGTTCGAGCTGGCTGTTTCCAAGGCGGTTCTGCCGTCTGATAACGAAGTTGAAGGCAATCCGCGCGCACGCTCCGCCAAGTTGCGGGCCGCAATCCGTACCAGCGCACCCGCCATCGAAGAAGAGGCCAGCGACGGCATGAATCTGCCGCCCCTGTCAGACCTGGAGGATGCCCTATGAGCCGCCGCGCATTTCTGTTTGGATTGGTCGTTGTCGGCCTGCTGATTGTCAGCCTCTATCGTGCCAAATATGGCGCCAAGGACACCGCGGCTGAGCTGATGGCGGTTGAGGCGCAGATCGAGGAGGCGCGCCAGGAAAAGGCGCTGCTGGAAACCGAGCTGTCGCACATGAGCCGCCGCGAATGGATTGAGGAATATGCCCGCACCGAACTGGGTATGGCACCGCCCAAGCCGGAGCAGATGGCTTCCGAGGGGGATCTGGATGCACTGGTTGGCAAGCCCAACAGCCTGAGCGTCCCGGCGCCTGCATCCACCGAGAACGGGGAGGTGCCCGAGTGAGCGAAGCCTCCCGGAACCGGACACGGCTTGCTGGCCTCGCGGTCAGTGCGCTGTTTGTCGTTCTGGCTGGCAAGGCCGGCTACCTGTCCCTTGCGGGCGGGGCGGCACCTGCGCATGCGGCAGGTCAGAAGGCCGAGCGTATCGTGCGGGCCGATATTGTTGATCGCAATGGCGAACTGCTCGCCACATCCGTCTCCGCCTACTCGCTTGTCGCCAATCCGAAACTGATCTGGGATGGCGGCGAAGTGTCCGAAGCGCTCGCGACGGTCCTGCCGGATATCGACGTGGCGGAGATGACCCGGCGCCTGTCAGATCAGACCCGTGAGTTTGTCTGGGTAGAGCGCGGCCTGACCCCACGCCAGCGCAAGGCCGTGTTTGACCTGGGCCTTGAAGGGTTGCGTTTCGAGGAAGAGAGCCGCCGGGCCTATCCACGCGGCACCTTGGCCGGACATTTGCTGGGCTACACGAATGTGGATGGCCTCGGCGCAGGCGGCATTGAGTATAGCCAGAATGAACGTCTGGCCGCCGGTGGAGAGCCGGTCCGCCTGACCATCGATAATGGCGTGCAGGCAGCGGTCGAGGCTGAGCTGTCAATCGCCGCTGCCGAGCATGAAGCTGAAGGTGGCGCCGCGATCCTGCTGGATGCGCAAACCGGCGAAGTGCGCGCCATGGCCAGCTGGCCGCCATTTGACCCGAACCGGTCAGTCGATATTCCGATGTCGGATCCGTCCCGCCTCAATCGTGCGACCGGGGCGGTCTACGAACTCGGATCCATCTTCAAGCCCTTCACGGTCGCCGCTGCGCTCGAAGCCGGCGTAGTGCACCCGACCGAATTATTTGATGTGCGCCGCCCGCTGGAAATTCGCGGTTTCCGGATTGAGGATGATCACCCATTCCATGGCGATGCCGACATCACACACATCATTTCCCAGAGCTCCAATATCGGCACGGTCCGGATCAACGAGAAGCTGGGGCCGCGGCGCCAGCAGGATTTCCTGACCCGCGCCGGTCTGATGGAGCGGGTGAAGATCGAACTGGCGGGCAGTTCAGCGCCAATCCTGCCCGAGCGGTTTGACGATCTCTATTCTGCTACCGTGTCCTATGGGCATGGCATTGCTGTATCGCCCATGTCTTTCCTGGCTGCCTTTTCGACCTTTGCGAATGGGGGTGAGCGGGTTCAGCCGACCCTGATCATGAACAATCGGGATCGCCCTGCGCCTGTAAGAGTGATGTCTGCTCTGACGGCTGAAATGGTGAACGTGATGATGCGCGAAGCGGTCGTCACCGGCACCGGCAAGAATGCCGAAGTTGCCGGGTATCGCGTTGCGGGAAAAACCGGCACGGCGGAGAAGCCGATCCTTGGCGGGTATGATGATGACCACAATGTCACGAGCTTTGCGGCTGTCTTTCCCTATGATCGCCCCCAATATGCCCTGATCGTGACCCTCGATGATCCGAAGGCCGGATCAGGGGCCGGCGCCACGGCGGCCTACAATGCGGCTCCGGCGGCGGGACGAATGATAGAACGTGTCGCGCCGCTTCTGGGTCTTGCGCCACGGTTCGAGGATATTCGCCCGGCGGGCGCAGCCCTCCGCTCCGGCCAGGAGAAGAGGAGTTCCTTGTGACCAAACTGAAAGACCTGTTCCCGCTCGTCGAGCAGGGAGACATCGAAATCAAAGGCATGACGGCTGACAGCCGTCGGGTAGCGCCGGGCTATCTGTTCGCGGCGCTGAAAGGCACCGTATCGGATGGTCGGGACTATATTCCGCAGGCAATCGAAAAAGGCGCTGCGGCGATCCTGTCCGAAGGCGGCGTTGCGGTAGATGGTGCTACGCATGTGATCGCGGATGAGCCGCGCCGCGCGCTGGCCCTTGCCGCGAAGCGCTTCCATGTCGCGCAGCCGAAAACGATCGCTGCCGTGACAGGTACGAATGGCAAATCCTCGACGGTGGATTTCTGTCGCCAGATCTGGGCGAATGCAAACCTGTCGGCTGCCTCGATGGGCACGCTTGGTGCCATTGGCCCGAAGGGCAAGATTGATGTCGGCCATACGACACCTGATCCGGTTACCATTCACGAGACCCTCCACGAACTGGCCGGGCAAGGGGTCACCCATTGTGCGATGGAGGCGTCCAGCCACGGCCTTGAGCAACATCGCCTTGATGGTGTGGACTTGTCGGCTGTTGCTTTCCTGAACTTTACCCAGGACCATCTCGACTATCACGCCACGATGGAAGAATACCTCGACGCCAAACTGCGCCTGTTCCGCGACTTTGGCGGACAGGGCATGCCAGCCATCGTGAACGCCGACAGCGACCATCGCGAGGTCTTCGAGAAGGCCGCAACCGATCATGGCCTGCAGGTCGTGTCCTTCGGCTGGCGCGGCGAGGATCTCTGGATCGACGAAATCATGCCGCGCGCGACCGGGCAGGTGCTCAACCTGTTCTGGCGCGATGTCGAATTGAAGCCTTTCGAACTGCCGCTGATCGGCGAGTTCCAGGCGTTGAATGCGCTGGCGGCGGCGGCGATCTGCTTGTCGCTGGGCATGGACGTCGACGCGGTGATGGACGGCCTGTCCAAGCTGAAGCCCGTTAAGGGGCGACTCGAACTGGTCGGCAAGACCGAGGCAGGCGCGGGCGTGTTTGTCGATTATGCCCACACGCCGGACGGGCTCGACGTGTTGCTCCGCGCCGTTCGTCCGCATACAGCCGGCCGACTGAAAGTCATCTTTGGGTGCGGCGGTGACCGCGATGCCAAGAAGCGCCCGCTGATGGGCGAGATCGCAACGCGTCAGGCCGACGATGTGATCGTGACCGACGACAACCCGCGCTCTGAAGACCCGGACATGATCCGGCATGCCATTCTCGAAACCGCGCCGAATGCGCGCGAGATTGGCGATCGCGGAGAGGCCATCCGGACGATTATCGCCGAACTGAAAAAAGGCGACACGCTGGTGATCGCTGGCAAGGGCCACGAGACCGGCCAGATCATTGGCGCGGATATCATCCCGTTCTCAGATCAGGACACGGCGCTGGATGCGCTGAAAGGCGGCGCCGGATGAACGCGCCGCTCTGGATCTCTTCCGATATCGCGCTCATTACGGGTGGCAGGGCGACGGATCCGTTCTCTGTGACGGGTTCAGTGTCGATCGACACACGCAGCCTGAAGCCGGGCGACCTGTTCGTGGCGCTGACGGACCAGCGCGATGGGCATGATTTTGTCGAGGCGGCCTTTGCTGCGGGCGCGGCGGGCGCACTCGTGTCGCGTCAGGTCGGGCAGGGGCCTCAGCTCATTGTGGATGATGTGCAGGAAGCGCTGGAGCAGATGGGTGTGGCCGCGCGGGTCCGCTGTGGCGCGCATCGCACGGCCGTGACCGGTTCAGCCGGCAAGACCAGCGTCAAGGAAATGCTGGCACAGATCTATCGCGCCTTCGGCCCGGCGCACTGGAATGTGAAGAGTTTCAACAATCATTGGGGTGTGCCGCTGACTCTGGCGCGCATGCCGGAAGACACCACGCGCGCCGTTTTCGAGATTGGCATGTCGACTCCTGGCGAGATCGCGCCGCGCAGCCAGATGGTTCGTCCGCATACCGGCATCGTGACCTGTATTGCGGGGGCGCATCTTGAAGGGCTCGGCTCTCTCAGCGCAGTTGCGCATGAGAAGGCAGATATCTTTACCGGCATGGAGGCCGGGGGGACATTTATCCTGCCTGCCGATGACGAATTCTTTGACTATCTTGCCGGACGCGCGCGGCGCTTCTGCCCGACCGGAAATCTCGAGAGTTTTGGCCGGAGCGCCAATGCGACGGCGCGTATTGTCGGATATGAGACAGACGGCAATAAAAGCCGGATCCAGCTCGATATTGTCGGCAAGCCGGTGCTTGTCACGATCAATGCGGTTGGTGAGCATTGGGCCATGAATGCGGCAGCGGCGGTTCTGGCCGCCAGCCAGTCCGGTCTGTCGGTCGAGGACTGCGCCGAGGCACTTTCCGGTTACACGCCACCTCCCGGTCGGGGGACAGCCGAACAGCTCACCCTGCCACAGGGTGGACACATTACGCTGATCGATGATGCCTACAATGCAAACCCGGCGAGCATGAAGGCCTCATTGGCTGCGCTGTCCCGTCGGGGCAGTGGACGTCGGCTGATTGCGCTCGGCGAAATGCTCGAAATTGGCGAAACGTCGGATGCTGAACATGCCGCGCTTGCGGATCCGGTGGCGGATACTGGGCCAGCTGCCATTTTCCTGGCAGGCGACAAAATGACTCATCTTTCGGACGCACTTCCGCCTCAGTTGGAGCAGACCTGGACTCGCAATTGGGAAGAGCTGTGGAATCCTCTGCAAAATGCGCTCCGAGATGGAGATGTGCTCTTGATCAAGGGGTCGAATGCGTCCGGGATGGCGAAACTAGCTGACCGAATTCGCCAATGGAGCGACTCGGCAATGGGTAAGATGGAACGCGGGGCAGAAGGCGCCGCAGAGGTTGGGTGATGCTATACGAATGGCTGGCCGCAGACAGCGGTATATTTAACGTTCTGAACTATATCACATTCCGGTCCGGCGCGGCCGTGGTGACGGCGTTCCTTGTGACCGTCCTGTTCGGAGACGCAATCATCAACTTCCTCCGTGCCCGGCAGGGTAAGGGCCAGCCGATCCGCGACTTGTCGCTGGAAGCGCAGCTGTCGAAGCAGGGCACGCCGACAATGGGCGGTTTCCTGATCTGGCTGGGCCTGGTGGTCGGCGTCTTGCTCTGGGGCAACCTGACGAACCCATACATCTGGGTCACACTGTTCGTGACACTGTCTTACGCCGTTCTTGGCTTCCTGGATGATCTTGCCAAGGTTTCCAAGCAGAGCGCGGATGGCGTTCCGGCGAGCGTGCGCCTGCTCGCGGGCTTTGGCATAGCGGCAATTGCCTGTGCGTTCATCATGGGCCTGCACGGCGCGCACACGCCAGCGGGTCATGCCGAATGGGGCCCGCTGAACGGATTGGCTGAGACCATTGCCAGCCTGGCACCCGAAACAAGCGTCGAGCCTGCCGACCCGGCTTTTTCCGGCGGTGTGGCTGTGCCCTTCGTAAATGACTATTTCTTCCCGCTTGGCGGCTTCTTCATCCTGTTTGGCATGATCGTGGTTGTCGGCAGCGCGAATGCGGTGAACTTCACCGACGGTCTGGATGGCCTCGCCATTGTGCCGATGAGTTTCGCGGCTGCCTCCTATGCCCTGATTGCTTACCTGACAGGTAACTTCGTCTTCGCCGACTATCTCGGCATCCAGTTCACGCCGGGCACCGGCGAGCTGACCGTGTTGCTCGCCTCCATGATCGGCGCGGGCATGGGCTTCCTCTGGTATAATGCCTATCCGGCCAAGGTCTTCATGGGCGACACCGGATCGCTCGGACTTGGAGGAATGCTGGGTGTCGTTGCGGTGGCGGCCAAGCACGAATTTGCGCTGGTTATCATTGGCGGTCTGTTCGTGATGGAAGCGGTGTCTGTGATGATACAGGTCGGCTGGTTCAAGGTCACCCGCAAGCTGACGGGGGAAGGCAAGCGCATCTTCCTCATGGCGCCGCTGCACCACCACTTCCAGAAGAAAAACTGGCCAGAAACGCGCGTTGTGGCGCGCTTCTGGATCCTGTCCGTCCTGTTCGCCCTCGCGGGCCTCGCAACGTTGAAGCTGAGGTAAGCCGAGACCCATGATTCCGATTACTGAATATGCTGGAAGAGATGTTGCTGTGTTCGGCCTTGGCCGGACAGGCCTCTCGGCTGCCAAGGCCCTCAAGGCCGGGGGCGCGCGTGTTCATGCGTGGGATGACAATGAAGAGACCCGCGCAAAGGCGGAGGCCGCCGGCCTGACCCTGTCAGACATCAACAAGCGCGACTGGCAGACCTTTGCCGCGCTCGTCCTTTCCCCCGGCGTGCCATACAAATTCCCGCAGCCGCACCGGATTGTGCGGATGGCGGAAATGACCAATGTGCCGGTCGTCGGCGACATGGAATTGTTCGCCCGCGCTGTGCAGGCCCTGCCAGAGCGTGGCCGTCCGAAGATCGTGGCCATCACCGGCACGAACGGGAAGTCGACCACAACCGCGTTGATCGGGCATATCCTGAAACATGCGGGCCGTGATGCGCGCATCGGGGGCAATATCGGCACAGGCGTGCTGGACCTTGCCCCACTGCACGCCAACGCAACCTATGTTCTGGAGCTCTCTTCCTACCAGCTGGACCTGGTGAAGAGCCTGCATTGCGATGTCGCCGTGCTGCTCAACATCACGCCGGATCATCTGGATCGCCATGGCGGCATGGACGGGTACCAGGCTGCGAAAATGCGCATCTTCCAGAACCAGACCGAGAAAGATGTTGCGATCATTGGCTTTGACGATGTGATCACCCAGTCCATCGCCATCGGCCTGTCGGCAAATGGACCAGCGCGTGTTGTCCAGGCTTCATCCACCTATGCGCTCGGCCGGGGCGTCAGCGCCGTGGACGGACGACTCTATGACAGCAATAGCGGTCAGGCGCAGTTCGTCGGTAACCTCTCCGACTGCATGGCGCTGCCGGGCCGTCACAACCACCAGAATGCCGCGGCAGCCTATGCCGCCTGCCGGGCGCTGGGCCTCGACCCACAGACCATCATGGATGGTATTCGCACCTTCCCGGGTCTTGCCCACCGACTCGAAATGGTTGGCGAGATTGATGGCGTGAAATTCGTCAATGACTCCAAGGCGACCAATGCCGAAGCCGCCGAACAGGCGTTGAAAGCCTACAAGAAAGCATACTGGATTGCAGGCGGTGTTTCGAAGGCTGAGGGCATCCAGCCATTGGCGCCGCTGTTCCCGAACATCACGAAGGCCTATCTGATCGGGGACTCCGAAGAAACCTTCGCCGCAACGCTGAAGGGCAAGGTGGCCCTGCAAACATGCGGCACGCTCGAAAATGCAGTTCAGGCTGCATTTCGTGATGCAAAAGTGGTCGGAGACGAAAATCCGGTCATTCTTCTTTCACCTGCCTGTGCAAGTTTCGACCAGTTCCGCGACTTTGAACATCGCGGAGATGTGTTCCGGAGCATCGTCCAGTCAATGATGCCGCAGGAGTTGAAGGAGTTGGCTTGACCTACGTAGCATCCTCCCCATTGCTCGCACGCTCGGACATGTCCTGGCTGACCGAGTGGCGGCGGACGCTCGATTGGGGGCTCTTCGGCGGTGCGTTTTTCCTGATTGCCATTGGCCTGCTCATGTCGCTTGCGGCGGGGCCGACTGCGGCGGCGCGGATTGGCTATTCGGATGAATACTTCTTTGTGTTCCGTCAGGTCTGCTTTGCCGGTTTGGGCGCGACCATCATGGTGGTGGTCAGCATGCTGGACCGGACCTGGGCGCGGCGGTTTGCAACGCTGGTCTTTATCGTCAGCCTTGCCCTGATGTTCTTCATTCTCGTTTGGGGACACGAGGCCAAGGGCGCGCAGCGCTGGTTGCGGTTTGCCGGGTTTTCCCTGCAGCCGAGCGAGATGGTAAAGCCTGCCTTGATTGTCCTGAGCGGTTGGTTGCTGGCGCAGCGAGAGCTGTATCCGACCGGACCTTGGGCGATCATTGCCTTCCTGTTCTATGCGGTCACGCTCGGCCTGTTATTGCTGCAACCGGATGTCGGCCAGTCGGTGTTGCTGAGTGCGGCCTTCGTCGTGACGTTCTATGTCAGTGGCCTGCCGTGGAGATGGGCGGCAGGGTTCGCGGTTGGCGGGGTCAGCTTGTCGGCGTCGCTTTATGCCTTGCTGCCGCATGTTCGCTACCGGGTGAACAGCTTCATCAATCCAGACTCTGCCGATACGTACCAGATTGACCGCGCCGCCGAAGCCATCGGCCGGGGGGGATTGTTTGGTGTTGGACCGGGGGAGGGGCAAGTTAAGATCCATCTGCCGGACGCGCACACTGATTTCATCTATGCGGTCATGGTCGAGGAGTTTGGCCTGATCGCGGCGCTGATGCTGATGGCGGTTTTCGTATTGCTGATCCTGCGGGGCTTCCGTGCCAGTTCACGTGTGGAAGATGGCTATGCGCGCGCTGCGGCTGCCGGACTCTTCACGCTATTCGGCCTTCAGGCTGCCATAAACATTGCCGTAAATCTGGCCCTTATCCCGCCAAAGGGCATGACACTGCCATTTGTGTCCTATGGTGGCTCGTCCATGATCGGGACGGGATTGACACTGGGCCTTGCGCTGGCACTTGTGCGCGGACAAGGTACGCGCACAAGGGGCCGGTATGGCTGAAGACAGAGACAAGCTTGTCGTCATCGCAGCAGGTGGCACAGGGGGGCACATGTTCCCCGCCAGAGCCTTTGCCGACGAGATGATTGCAAGAGGCTGGAAGGTTGGCCTGATCTCTGACAAGCGCGGCGCAAAATATGCCAAGGAATTTCCAGCCGACTGGCTGGAACAGATTCAGGCCTCTTCCCCCAATCTCCGCAAGCCATGGACCCTGCCGGCGACGGCCATGAAGATCAATGCGGGCATATCCCGTGCGAAAACCCTGATCCGTGAAACCCGGCCCAGCCTGATCGCAGGCTTTGGTGGCTATCCGGCCTTCCCGGCACTGGCTGCGGCGCGCCGCATGAAGGTGCCGATCATCATCCATGAGCAGAACGCTGTTCTCGGGCGGGTCAACCGACGTTTTGCCCGGCAGGCCAAACTGGTCGCCAGTGGGTTCGAGCGGCTTGACAGGCTACCCTCCTGGAGCGCGCATCTGGCCGTGGGCAATCCGGTGCGTGAGGCCATACTGGCGCGGCGGGAGGATCCCTATCCCTCCACGGACGATATGCTGACCATCCTGATTACGGGCGGAAGTCAGGGGTCCAAGATCATCGGTGAAACGATCCCGACGGCGATTGTTGATTTCGTGCCGCCCCCGCTGCAGGCGCGGCTTCGCATCATCCAGCAGGTGCGTCAGGAACAGTATGCCTTTGTCGATAACATGTATCGGCGTGTGAAGATTGAAGCCGAGTTGTCGCCGTTCTTCTCGGACATGCCGCAGAAGCTGTCACAGGCGCATCTCGTCATCGCACGGTCTGGCGCCGGCACAGTATCGGAGATTGCCGCGGTCGGTCGGCCGTCCATCCTGATTCCGCTGGCGATTGCCATGGATGATCATCAGGCCGCCAATGCCGAGGCCCTGACGGAGATTGGCGCCGCCGACATGGTGCTGGAGAGCAATCTCTATCCGCAATTGCTGGGCGCGCTGATAACGGCCCGTCTGCAGGATGCCGACGATCTGCGCGCACGGGCAGCCGCAGCCAAGGCGTCTGCCAAGGTCAACGCCGCCAAAGAGCTGGCAGACATGGCCGAGCGGGTGGCGGAGCTTTAGGCAACACGGGGCGCGCAAGCGTGCGTCTTGTGCAATTCGGCTTCACGCAGCCATTCCCATCCGAAGGCTTCATCCGTGTCGCCATCTTGCTGGCGGCGGGTCAGTCGTTCCAGTGCTTCGTCCAGTGTCGGCTCGTGGCCCTCTGGCACCCACCACATGACGAAATGCATCTCGCGCATCATCTCGAACCATTCAGCGCGGCGTTCGTAGAATTTCCGGTGGATCGTGCCCCAGACAAAGGTTTCGAGGCTTTGTACGTCTTCCCAGACGGTCAGATTGGCAACGAATTGCGGATCGCCATCGATCTTGGCTTCCGTATTGCCCTGGCCGGGCTCACCCGATCCTTCCATCATCCAGACGAAACCGGGCATGGATTTGCCGATCCCGTTGATGAATTCGAGATTGTCCATGAAATCTTTCACGCGCGGATCATCCGTCGGCGCGACGAGGTGGCCGACATTGAGCTGGGCCAGATGCATTTTCATGAGTGCGGTTCCCCTCGCAACGAAGCACCCGAATTGTGCCTCATTACAGTCATTTTGGGATCGCACGATGCCCATTCAAGAAAAACGCCTCGGATTTCATGAATGCGTCATGCGCAAGCAGTCCTTGCTTCGCGCTCCCGCGTCACGGTATCGCTAGGCGTTCCCGTTTCCTCATTTGGACGATCCTGCATGACTTCTCCCACTCCGTTTGATCTTGGTCCCGCGCATATTGTCGGCATTGGCGGCATCGGCATGTCTGGCATCGCCGATGTCATGATCACGATGGGCTATCAGGTGCAGGGCTCTGACATACGCGAGTCCGACAATATCCAGCGCCTGCGCGAGCGGGGCGCGAAGATCTTCATCGGGCACGCCGCCGAGAATGTGGAAGGGGCCGGTACGGTCATCATCTCCACCGCGATCAAGTCTGGCAATCCAGAGGTTGATGCGGCGCGCGCCACAGGTATTCCGGTCGTGCGCCGGGCTAACATGCTGGCCGAGATCACGCGGCTGAAATACACGGTCTGCATTGCGGGCACACATGGCAAGACGACGACGACCTCAATGGTCGCGGCGCTGCTGGATGGCGCAAATATCGACCCGACCGTCATCAATGGCGGGAT
>NZ_DFME01000011.1:0-651 GCF_002375605.1 Hyphomonas sp. UBA3601
CGGGGCCTCCTGCAGCAAGAGATTCCGGCTTTCGCCAGGAATGCAGACTCTATCACCTGCCGCGCCCCGACACATGACCCTGCCAGCCTTGAAACTGATCTGGTAACCCCCGGAAGGCGCCGCCTGTCCGGCCGCTTGTGCTGCGTGCAAGAAAAAGGGCCCAACCTTACGGCGGGCCCTTTGCAAATCTCACCNNTCATTCTCACCCCCGATCCGTGTCCCCGGCGCATGCCGGGGCCTCCTGCAGCAAGAGATCCCGGCTTTCGCCAGGAATGCAGGCTCTATCACCTGCCGCGTCCGGACACATGACTCCGCCAGCCTTGAAGCTGATCTGGTAACCCCCGGAACGCGCCGCCTGCCCGGCCGTTTGTGCTGCGCGCAACAAAAAGGGCCCAACCTTGCGGCGGGCCCTCTCTGAATTCTCATCTGCCCGAAGGCGTCGCCTTAGCCAGCGATGTCGGCCTCGGAGAAGAATTGCGCGATCTCGATCGCGGCATTCTCTTCGGAGTCCGAACCGTGCACGGTGTTTTCGCCGATGGATTTGGCGAACAGTTTGCGGATCGTGCCGTCAGCGGCTTCGGCCGGGTTCGTGGCGCCCATGACTTCACGGTAGGCGGCAACAGCGTTCTCGCCTTCGAGGACCTGAACGAC
>NZ_DFME01000011.1:792-10045 GCF_002375605.1 Hyphomonas sp. UBA3601
GCCTGCGTCATCTGGATGCGGCGCTGGCCGATGATGCGGAGACCGGCTTTCTCGATGACGGCGTTGACGGCGCCGGTCAGGTTACGCTCGGTGGCGTCCGGCTTGATGATGGAAAAAGTGCGCTGAACAGCCATGATGACATCCTGCTTGAAAGGGAAAAAAGGGTTCTGGCGCGGCCTATAGCGGGGCGGGCCCAGCGGGGCAAGCATCGAAGGCCGCTATTGCGCAGGCGGCCCGAGAGGCATAGGGGCTGGGGCCTGAATTTCGACAAGGATCCGACCCATGAGCGCGCTGCCTCCCTGCCCCAATTGCGATTCCGAATACACGTATGAAGACGGCGCGCTGCTGATCTGCCCGGAATGCGCCCATGAATGGAGCGCAGACACGACAACTGCAACGGACGCACCAGTCATCAAGGACTCGAACGGCAACCCGCTCGCAGACGGCGACACCGTCACGGTCATCAAGGACCTCAAGATCAAGGGCTCGTCCTCAGTCGTCAAACGCGGCACCAAGGTCAAGAATATCCGTCTCGTCGACGGCGATCACGATATCGACTGCCGCATCGACGGCATTGGCCAGATGGGCCTTAAATCGGAATTTGTGAAAAAGGCCTGACGCCTATTTCCCCGCTTCCTGCCAGCCGCCACTCGGCGTTTGCTGGAAATATCGGGTCACCAGCCCGGCATCCTTGGCCGCCTTGAACTGCTGGCGGGCCAGATTGCGCGTGTCCGTGTCGCCATCATCGAACATGACCATGCAGCGCGTATAGGGCGCATCGACGGGCGCCTTCGTCCCGTCCATCAGGAACAACGCATCGGCCTGGTTCAAATTCTCCGGCTTGCCTGCAAGCAGGATCGGCTGGCGCGCAGGATCAAGCCCCGGCGCCTCGGCCTGACCATGCGGCAGGAAAGTCTTCTCGTCGAAAGTCCAGAGGCTCGCATCTAGCGCCGCCCGGCGCTCGACACTCGGGCTGACCGCAAGGACCCGCCAACCAACATCAAGGCATTTCTGCATCAGCGGCGCCGCAGCCTGCTCCAGCGTGGTGCGGGAGAGATGGTAGAACCACCATTCAGGCTTCGGCGCCTCTGACATCACCTAGTTCTCGTAATTGTCCGCGATCCAGCGGTCGAGCAGGCGCGGGCCGAAGCCGGACGCCCAGCTCACATCGAACGCGGCCTTCTCACCCTCAACCCAGGCGACGCCCGCAATATCGAGGTGCGCCCATTTCACGCCCTCTTTCACGAAGCGCTTCAGGAATTGCGCCGCCGTGATCGAGCCAGCGGCCCGGCCGCCAATATTGCGCATGTCGGCAAATTTCGACTTCAGCAGCGAGTCATATTCTGGCCCGAGCGGCAGGCGCCACACGCGCTCCCCTTCGGTCTGGCCAGCCTTGGAGAGCTCATTCGCCAGATCGTCGCTCTCCGTGAACAGGCCCGCATGATGATGGCCCAGCGAGATTACAATTGCACCGGTCAGCGTGGCGAGATCCACCATCGCCTTCGGTTTGAAATGCTCCTGCGCATACCAGAGCACATCGCAAAGCACGAGACGGCCTTCAGCATCGGTGTTCTGGACTTCGATGGTCTGTCCGGAAGCCGACTTGAGAATGTCGCCCGGTCGGATCGCGTCGCCATCCGGCATATTCTCAACCAGACCCACGAGACCGATCACATTGACCTTGGCTTTGCGCTCGGCCAGCGCGCGGATTGCACCGGTCACAGCCGCTGCGCCGCCCATATCCCCGCGCATGTCTTCCATACCCGGTCCGGGCTTCAACGAGATGCCGCCCGTGTCGAAGCACACGCCCTTGCCGATCAGGATCACCGGGTCTTCGCCTTCGGCGCCGCCCATCCATTTCATCACGCCGAGCTGGCTTTCCTTGACGCTGCCCTGACCGACGCCAAGCATGGAATTCATGCCGAGTTTGGCAAGCTCCGCTTCGCCGAGCACTTCGACCTGAACACCATACTGGCCCAGCTCGCGGCACTTCTCTGCAAAGCTGGCCGGATAGAGATCGTTCGGTGGCATGTTGACCAGATCGCGCGCAAGCTTGGTGCCTTCGGCGCCCGCATTCAACGGCACGAATGCCGCTTCTGCCGCAGGCACATCGGAGACCACCAGTGTCACGCTTTCAAGGCTTGGCTTCTGGTCATCTTTCAGCTTGGTGAAATATGTATCGAAGCGATAGCTGGCGAGCTTCGCACCGAGCGCAATGCGCGCAGCATCTTCTGCAGAACCAGCATGGACCGCGAGAGATTTGAAACCGCTGCTGGAATGGGACTTGTAAAGATTGGCACCGAGGCCTTCGAGAACGCGCGCATCGCGCTTGTCCTTCTTGCCTGCACCGATCAGCACCGCACGGCGAGCATCGCTGCCCTTGGGCAGAACGATAAAGGCCTGCTGGTCCTTCTTGCCACTGAACCGGCTGCCATCCATGGCTTCTAACAACAGACCGCCCGTGGTTTCGTTCAGCGCGGCCGCAGCTTCGGGAAGATCCCCGTCTTCATCGACCAGAAAGGCGATGATGTCGGCCTTGGCACTTTCAGCAAATGTGATTTTCATGTGTGGATTCTCCATTTGCAGCGGAAACTAAACGTCGACGCGCGTTGCGCAACTCGTTAGCTAGGGAAATATCACCCCTTTCTGAAGGATTCTGCGAAAAGCCTGCTAATCGCCTTATGACCAAAGTCCAGACATACCTGTTTTTCGAAGTCCTGAAGGCTGTGGTCATCATCATTGGCGGGCTCGCCATGCTGGCCTTGCTGGCCCAAGGGCTTTCACGCACCGATTTGATTCTGGAAAACCGCCAGTCTGCGATCACCTATTTCTATATTGTCATGCTCGGCGCACCGCAGATCATAGCGCTTCTGACCCCGCTCGCCCTGTTCGTGGCAACGGTCTGGTCGCTGAACCGCATACACAAGGATAGCGAGATCGTTGTCGCGCAGGCCGCCGGCATGACCCGCTGGCAGATCGCTTCACCGATCATGCGGCTCGCCGTGCTTTGTCTCGTCGCACACCTGACCGTGAACCTCTGGGTCCAGCCCGCCGCTCAACGCGCCATGCGCGAAACCGTGGCGACAGCGCGCGCCGATCTGGCTGCCGCCTTGATCCGGCCCGGTCAGTTTACCTCCAATGGGGACCGGCTGACCTTCTATGCACGGGAACAGGCCGGCGGCGAACTGCGTGGCGTGCTGATCTCCGACATGACCGATCCGGAGAACCCCACTGACATTCTCGCGCGCAGCGCCGCGCTGATTGAAGTCGAAGGCAGCCCAACACTCCTGCTGCGGGATGCGACCAGCCAACAGCTCGACGCAAACAACCAGCTATCGATCCTGGAATTCGACCAATACTTGTTCGATCTGACTGACTTCATGAAAGAGGACTCAGACCTCGTCCTGAAGGCATCGGACAAATATCTCTATGAATTGTTCTTCGTGGACCGAACCAATTATTTCGAACTCAAGGAAATAGACTCCCTGCTGGCGGAAGCGCACAGTCGCCTGACCACACCCCTGCTGAACATCGTCATGACGCTGCTGGCGATCTTTGCAGTGCTCGGCGGGGATTTCAGCCGCAAGGGCTACAGCAAGCGGATTGGCTGGGCGACCGGTGGTGCCATCGGCGTTCTGATTGTGCAGTTGGTATTGCAATCGGCCGCCGCGAATGATCCGGCGCTCAATGTGCTGCAATGGCTCGTCCCGCTCGGCATCATTGCAATCCTCAGCTATATTTATTTTGCGAGAGGGCGCCACCTCGGCAAGGTCGATCGCCCACCACTTGAGTTATTCCGGAACCCGACCGGAGCCACCAGCTGATGCCTCTATTTTCCAAGATACAGAGATACATCCTGAAGGAATGCCTCATGGGACTGGCCCTTGTGCTGGGCATCCTCCTGCTGGCCATTCTCATGATCGATGTGGTCGAGCAACTGCGCACAGTGGGCGGCGATGTACGCCTCAGCATTCTTGGCGCGCTCAACCTGTCCCTGATGAAACTGCCGCAAATTGTCGAACAAACCTTGCCCTTTGCGCTGCTGATCGCCTCCATGATGGCCTTCACCCGGCTCAATCGTCGGTCGGAATTGTCCATCATCCGCGCCAGCGGCATTTCGGCGTGGCGCTTCCTGACCCCGGTCATGGTCCTCGGCGTGGTCCTCGGCCTGTTCACAATGATGGTGCTCAATCCGTTTGCGGCGAAACTGACCGAGTCCTTTGAGCAGACGCGCGACCGCCTGCTCAATGAAGGCCGTCCGACCCTTTCGGTTTCCGATACAGGCATCTGGTTGCGCCAGGGTGACGAAACCAACCAGATTGTCATTCACGCCAAGCGCGTCGCCGAAGGCGGGGTGAATCTTCAGGATGTGAAGATGATTCAGGAAGAGCGCCTCTACGCAGATGGGCGACCGACCAATGACTACGCCTTTGCCCGCCGGATCGACGCGGATAGTGCGATTCTGCGCAATGGCTTCTGGCAGCTTGAAGGCGTAATCGAAAATATTCCGAACGCTCCACCCGAGTTCAAGGAAAATCTCGCCATCCCCACGACACTGGACGCGGTGACGCTGCTCGATAAATTTGCATCTCCCAACACGATTGGCTTCTGGCAATTGCCGCATTTCGTTCGCCAGACCCAAGCCGCCGGCCTGGACGCTTCGCGCTACAAGATGCGCCTCAACGCGCTCATGGCCCTGCCGGCCCTGTTTGTGGCGATGGCGCTGATCGGCGCCGTTGTGTGCCTGCGCCTGCAGCGAATGGGTGGAAATTCACAGCTTCTGGCCATTGGGTCGCTCGCAGCGGTCGGGCTGTATTTCTTCACTCAATTCTCTTCCAGCCTCGGGGCAACAGGTGCGGCGCCCCCCGTGATCGCAGCATGGAGCCCGCCACTCTTTGTGCTGTTCTGCACGCTCACCTTCATCGCCTATCGGGAAGACGGCTAATCACAACCCGGCCTTGACAGGGCCTGTCTCCCGACCCCATCTCTCGCCGCCTTAAAGAGGTAAGCGCATGAAACTTGTCGTCGTCGAGTCGCCCGCAAAGGCGAAAACCATCAACAAGTATCTCGGCAAGGACTATAAGGTCCTGGCGTCCTACGGGCATATCCGTGACCTTCCCTCCAAGAATGGTTCGGTCGATCCGGACGATGATTTCGCGATGGTGTGGGAGGCAGATTCCAAATCGTCCAAGCGTATCTCCGAGATCGCAGCGGCGTTGAAAGAAGCCGACACGCTGATCCTCGCGACCGACCCCGATCGCGAAGGCGAAGCCATCAGCTGGCACCTCGTAGAAGCCTTGCGCAAGCGCCGCGCCCTGAAGAAGGACACGCCAGTCGAGCGTGTCGTCTTCAACGCGATCACCAAGAATGCAGTCACGACCGCAATGGAACATCCCCGCCAGATTGATGGCGAACTGGTCGATGCCTATCTGGCGCGCCGCGCACTCGACTATCTGGTCGGCTTCAACCTGTCGCCGGTCCTGTGGCGCAAATTGCCGGGTAGCCGGTCGGCTGGCCGCGTCCAGTCTGTGGCACTGCGCATCGTTTGCGACCGCGAGAACGAGATCGAGATGTTCCGGCCGCAAGAGTACTGGAATGTGGCGGCTAACCTGCGCGCCCCAGACGGCACCGACTTCGAAGCGCGCCTCTATAGTCTCGACGGCGAAACGCTGAAAAAGTTCACGCTGGGCAACAAGGGCGACGCCGACAAGGCGCTGGAAATTGTCCAGATCGGCGGCTATTCCGTCACCTCGGTTGAGGCCAAGCCGGTCAAGCGCAATCCACCCCCACCCTTCATCACGTCCACGCTGCAACAGGAAGCCTCCCGCAAGATCGGCTTCAACGCCAAGCGGACGATGCAGGCCGCCCAGAAGCTGTACGAAGAAGGTCGCATCACATACATGCGTACCGATGGCGTAAACATGGCCGAGGAAGCCTATGCGGCAGCCCGGTCCATGATCCAGTCGAACTATGGCGCGCGTTACCTGCCGGAAAAGACCCGCCGCTATTCTTCGAAGGCCAAGAACGCCCAGGAAGCGCACGAAGCCATCCGGCCGACCAATTTCGACCTTCGCCCGGAAGATTATCATGGCGATGGCGACCTGAAGAAACTCTACACGCTCATCTGGCGACGCGCGGTCGCCTCGCAAATGGAAACCGCCCGCTTCGAGCGCACCACCATCGACATGACCTCCAAGGACAAGCGCGCGGTCCTGCGCTCGACCGGTCAGGTCCTGGTGTTTGATGGCTATATCAAGCTCTACACCGAAGGTCGCGATGAAGGCGATGATGGCGACGATGACGAAAATCGCCTGCCCAAGATGGAAGAAGGCCAGCATGCGGACCTGCTGAAGGCCGAGGCCAGCCAGCACTTCACCACACCGCCACCACGCTTCACGGAAGCCTCGCTGGTCAAGAAGCTTGAAGAGCTCGGCATCGGCCGCCCGTCTACATATGCGTCGACCCTCTCCACGCTGGAAGATCGCGACTATGTCCGTATCGAGAAGAAACAGCTGATCCCCGAGGACAAGGGACGCCTCGTGACGGCGTTCCTTGAGAACTTCTTCCGGCGCTATGTGGAATATGATTTCACCGCCGGGCTCGAAGAGAAGCTCGACATTATCTCGGATGGCAAGCTCGACTGGAAAGCCTTTCTGAAGGAATTCTGGCAGCAATTCGCCGCCGATATCGACGAGACGAAAGACCTTCGTGTCTCAGCGGTTCTGGACGTTCTCAACGAGGAACTCGGAGCCTATGTGTTCCCGCGCCAGGATGCGGACGGCAATCCGATCGAGAACCCGCGCCAGTGCCCGCTCTGCAAGGAAGGCGAGCTTTCGATGAAGCTGGGCCGCTTTGGCGCTTTCGTCGGCTGTTCACGCCATCCTGAGTGCAAGTTCACCCGCCAGTTCAGCGCAGATGGCGACGCCGCCGCAGCGATCAATCCAGACGGCAACGAGTTGGGTCTTCATCCCGATACCGGCGAGATGATCTATCTGAAGACCGGTCGGTTCGGTCCCTATGTCGAAATGGCGAATGGCGAGAAGCCAAAGCGTGCTTCGCTGACCAAGGCCGAAAAGGAAAACCCGCAGGACATCACGCTCGACCGTGCAGTCGAACTGCTGATGCTGCCCCGCGAAGTCGGCAAACACCCGGAAGACAACGAACCGATCCTTGCCAATTTCGGTCGCTTCGGCCCCTATGTTCAGCATGGCAAGACCTATGCGAACCTCAAGGATCCGAACGATGTCTTCACCATCGGTCTGAACCACGCCGTTACACTGATCGCCGACAAACGCGCCAAACAGGGAGCCCGTGGCGGAGCCGCCGCTCTGAAAACTCTCGGCGATCATCCGGATGGCGGCGCAATCGAAGTCTTCGAAGGCCGCTATGGGCCATATGTGAAGCATGGCAAGACCAATGCGACCCTGCCCAAGGATGTGACACCGGATGCGGTCACGCTGGAACAGGCCATCGAGTTGATCAACGCCAAGGCATCCAAGGGCGGCAAGAAGACTCCCGCCAAGAAAAAAGCCCCTGCCAAGAAGAAGGCACCGGCGAAGAAGAAAGCACCCGCCGCAAAAAAGGATTAATCCATAAGGCAATGAGCTCAATCGACGGTCACCGGAACACTTTCGGTCGGCCTCCGGTTGAGGGATTGGCCTGCCAATGGTTTACTGTTCCTGCCTCGCGGAATTAGGGGTTGCATCATGCCTGTTTTAGAGAAATTGGCATTCTTGGGAGCGGTTACGCTCGCCTCGGTTCTGATCGCCCAAGAACTGGACAAGACGATTGCGGCCTTGGATCGACCGTCTGAAGTGATCGATCTGGAGGAAATCCCGCGCCCGTCTCCGGCCCCGGATATCCCGCCAACGCTCATGTCGCTTGCGCCAAGCCCGACGGGGTTTCTGGATACGCTGACGGCGTGCAAGGGGATGGCGCCGAGCATTGGAGCGAATGTCGATCAAGACCTCGTAGTCACCGACTATAAGCGCTTTGTGCTGGCGGAGGGCCATATACGGCTTGCCACCGCCCCAGTCGGCGGCGGATGCCTGTCATCCGTCTTCGGCCCCCGGAACGGTGGCCTTCACAAAGGCCTGGACTTCTACAGCCTGGATCCGGTGCCCGTATTTGCCGCCGCCGATGGCAAGATTCGCCGGCAGCGATACCGACGCGATTATGGCAACATGATCGTCCTGGAGCATGGCCGCGGCGTGTTTACGCGCTACGCGCATCTCGAAGGGTTCGCAGACACGCGGGAAGGCGATCTGGTCACAACCGGCCAATATCTTGGTACTATGGGGAATACGGCCAGCTACCTGATACCGCGCCACCTGCACTATGAAGTTCTGGTCGGCACATGGGGCGCACACGCCGGATCCTTCGCCCTTACACCCGTAGACGTGATGTCACTGCCGGAAGCCCCGTAATAATGCAGCCTTCGATAGGCAGAATTGCACACTAGCCTACGTGCCAGGAGCGGAGAATGATCTAGGATGATCACAAAACATTCTCAAATTTCTATTTAGACTATTTTTCGTTTCCCCGATAAATTATTCAAAATTTGGAGGGAAACATGCAACCTAGCCAACTCATCCGCGCCACAATTATATCGCTACTTCTTTGCGCAACACCCGCACCCGCTATGTCGCAAACTGTATGTTTGGGACTCAACTGACCGCCAGAAGATGATTTCAGTTGGTCTACCGATGATATGTTGGACAGGTTCTTCAACGAAGACGTAATAAACCTGCGGACAAATAACGGTCAGGGATTCGGTTATGGCACCCCTGACTACCTGCATTGTGAAAAGGATTGCGACTTTTGGTATAATTCGGCAGTGGCCTATTGCCGAATTCATCCCGACCCAGCGTCACGTGCCTCTTGCTACTCAGCAGCTATAAACGCATATGGGAATTGTGAGCGGAAGTGTAGAAGCGATTTCCAGAGGTTTATTCCTTGAATACTGAGCATACATCGGAATGGCCTTGTATTCAGGTTCAGGTAAGTGAACCGTATAAGCACTCTGAGCACAATTATGCATGCCAAGTATATATACGGACTGGCAGGCTTGAAAAAACAAAAGAAGTTTTCGGTGACACTACCGACAATGCTGTGGCGTGCGCTCGTATATTATTAAGATCGTTTTTTTCCGATTAGACTGGCTGCATAAAACCCCCGCGCATTTTTCTGCGAGTCCCCCTATATGGGCGGTATGAGTTTCCCAGATAAGAAAACAGTGCTCGATTTCATTCGA
>NZ_DFME01000111.1:0-9335 GCF_002375605.1 Hyphomonas sp. UBA3601
GACCGGGCCGAGAAAGGCCTGCAGTTCCAGAACATCCTGTGGGAAACGGTCGGCGCTGGTCGGGTCACGCCGCAGGGCGCGGAGGGTCATCTGGTCCGTGCCGGGGGCGCGGCCAAGGCCGAGGTCGATGCGGCCCGGATAGAGCGCCTCCAGCGTGCCGAACTGTTCGGCGATGATATAGGGCGCGTGATTGGGCAGCATGATGCCGCCAGCGCCCACGCGGAGGGTCTTCGTGCCAGCCGCAATGTGCGAAACGACGAGCGAGGTGGCCGCCGTCGTGACGGCTTTCATATTGTGGTGCTCGGCGACCCAGAGCCGCTTGTAGCCCCATGTCTCGGCGTGCTGGCCGAGGCGTCGGGCATCGTTCAGCGCGTCGGCGCGGGTAAAGCCCTCGCGCACGCGTCCGAGTTCCAGGATCGAAAGTTCAGCCACATCAAGGCCCCTTGCATTGCATCCCTGAGACATGGGGACCGCGCCGCCAAAGCCAAGCCCGGCTTGCGCAGCGGAAGGGTGGAGTTGGTCGGAATCGGGCGGTTTCGGTGTTGCCTCGCCTTTCCATCCAAAATAGCCTGAACGCAGTTATTGGGGAGATCCTGTATGAGAGTATTGGTCCTCGCCGTTCTGGCGGCATGGCTCGGCTTTGGCTTCAACACGGCCAGCGCCGAGGTCACCCATCCGCCGCTGGAAGCCTATGGCGACCTGCCCTCAATCCGGTACATGGCCCTGTCTCCGGATGGATCGATCGTTGCCTTTGCCGAGCGCCGGGAACGGGCGGACTATCTGGTCACGTTTGACTTCGCGACGCGACAGAAGACCTATCACGTGAAGATCGACGACGTTGCCACGCGTGACATCTGGTTCGCCGATGAGGAGAACATCGTCATCCTTGCTTCGGAAACGAAGTTCGTGATCGGGTTTCGGGGGGAGTTTGAATATTCGGGCGCTTTCTCTTTCAGTCTGAAGACTAAGAAACTGACATTCCTGTTGAGGGGTACGGACAACATCTATCCTGCCCAGGGCCGTCTTGGGCGGATTGTCGGTGACGATGCCGACCCCGGCTACATCTTCATGCCGGCTTATGTCGGAGATCGCTATTCTCATCCGAATTACAGCCTGCTGCGCGTCAATTTGAAGACCGGCAAAGGAAGACGGTTCAAGAGCGGTGTCGACAATACGGTTGATTGGTTCGTGGACGAGGATGGGACGGTACTTGCGCGGGAGGACTATAATAACACCACGGATACCTACAGGGTTTATACCTATGTGAACGGGAAGCGTGAGCTCATCTATGAACTCGAAACATCGCAACTTCCCCCCGGTGTCACGGGTATCAAGGCTGACCGGTCCGCCTTGCTGTTTTCCGACGGTAGTGATGCCGATGATTCCGGAAACGTTTATGAGCTCGATTTCTCGGGGCATTTGACGCCTGCATCGCTCGGCGGGAAGGGCGGTACGATCGAGCGGATCATCAAGGATGGGAACCGGTTCGTTCTCGGTGTCGAATATTCCGGCGCAGTGCCCTCGTACAAGTTTTATGATCCGGATGTGGACGCGGCCGTCTCGGGCATGGTGAGCCAGTTTTCCACGGCCTCCGTAAATCTCGTATCCTGGACCGATGACTGGTCGAAGCTACTCTACCTGATCTATGGCAGCGACACGCCCGGCAGTTATGTCCTGCAGGATCGGGAAACCGGCCAAATGATGCTCGTCGCGGATGAGCGTGACAACATACCCCCCAGACGCCATCGGCCAGATGGTTTCTGTCAATTATAAAGCCCGGGATGGGCTCAACATTCCGTCGATCCTGACCTGGCCGGCAGGCGTGGATATTGAAACGGCCAGCAAGCTGCCTCTGGTCGTGATGCCACATGGTGGACCAGAATCGTATGACGCGGTGGGGTTCGATTGGATGGCGCAGTATTTCGCCAATCGGGGCTACCTCGTGCTTCAGCCGAATTTCCGGGGGTCGTCAGGCTACGGAACTGAGCACCGGATTCTCGGCAAGGGGGAGTGGGGCGGCAAGATGCAGGATGACATCACTGATGGCGTGCAGACGCTGGTGGAGCAGGGCCTGGCAGACCCGACACGTGTCTGCATTGTCGGGGCCAGCTATGGCGGCTATGCGGCGCTCGCGGGCGGTGCGTTCACACCTGACCTGTACAAATGCGTCGTGGCGATTGCACCCGTGTCGGACATTCGACCCCTCCTCGTGGATGTGAAGTGGGATAATGGGCGCAAGCATTGGGCGCTGGACTACTGGCAGGAAAACATAGGCGATCTTGATGAAGAGCGCGAGAAGCTGGATGCTATCTCGCCAGCCAGAGCCGCAGACAAGTTCACGGCACCCGTACTGTTGATCCATGGCAATGACGACACCGTCGTGCCGATCAAGCAGAGCGAGATCATGGAACGGGCTCTCGAAAAAGCCGGCAAGGATGTGACCTTCCTCGAACTGGAAGGTGAGGATCACTGGATGTCGGATGGCGATACGCGAATTGACGCATTACGCGCTATGGCGACATTCATAGACCAGCATATCGGCGCTGAAGCCGAGTAGGGGCGCCTAGAACCCAACCGGCGCGGGCAGGCCCGTGCTCGACAGGCAGATCGCCTTGAAGCGGCTGCCCATGTCTTTCGGGTCGATCAGCCGCTGGGCATTGTTGAAGATCGCGTCGGCATGGTCGGGATTGGCCTCGACCAGCTGGTTGAGCCGTGCCTGTGCCCCGAGCCCCATCAGGAACATGCCCTGCGGTGTCGGCCCGGCCACATCCAGTCCCATGCGCGCGGCAAGCCGTTTCAGGCGTCCGAAATCCACGTCCACGGTCAAATCGGTTTCGCCGGGGCGGGCGAGGGGGGAGACCTGCTCGCCCTGGCTGAAGGCGCGGAGGCTGTCGCCCGGCGTCGCATCGGCGGGGCCGTAGTCAATGAACAGCGCGCGCATCGGCGCGGGGCGGGTGAGGAGGTCTGCAATCAACAGGTCGAAGCCGATCTGGACCTCGACCGCCTCTGACGTTTCGGCGGCGCCATCGGGCGCGCGCTGCTCGTCGGCGGCAAGACCGAAGGCCAGCGCTCCGTCCGCATCCAGCCCGACCACGCATTCGCGCCACTGGCCATCCGCCTTGCGGAACTGGCGGGCGGGCAGGCAGTCGAGATATTCATTCGCGACCAAGATCATCGGCCCGGCGGGCACATTGCCGAGCGTGTCGGCAAAAGACGGCGTATAATCGCTGAGACGCTCTGCCTGCACCTTGCGCAATTCCGGGCTCGGCTCGACGAGGGTGAGTTTGGCGGCATCGGCAAATTCGCGGCCGCCCGCGACATAGGCGAGGCGCAGCGCATCCGCCATCAGCGTGCCGCGACCGGGACCAATCTCGACCAGATGAAACGAGTCCGGCGCGCCCATGGCCCGCCATTCATTCACGACCCACAGGCCGATCAGTTCGCCGAAGACCTGGCTGACTTCCGGCGCCGTGATGAAATCAGTGCCAAGGCCGGGGCGCGTGGCATAATAGCCTTGGGCCGAGTCATGCAGGGCAAGCTGCATATAGGTCGAAACCGGGATGGGGCCGCCGGTCTCGATCAGGCGGATGATGCGATCCTTGAGGGTCATGGGCAGATCAGTCCGCGGCTACAGGCTTTGTCTTCAGCGCATTCCAGACCAGCCAGGCGCCGCCGATCCACATCGGGATGGAGAGCAGCTGGCCCATCGTGATCCAGTCCGGCAGGCCCTCGACGAAACTGTCGGGCAGGCGGAAATTCTCCACGATGGTACGGCCGGTCGCATAGATCAGCAGGAACAGGCCGGCGATAAGGCCGGGCCGCTTCAGCGCACCAAAGCGCCAGATCAGGATCGATCCCACAATCAGCGGTAACCAACCCTCCAGCACGCTTTCATATAGCTGGCTGGGGTGGCGGGCGGTCTCGAAGTCTGTATAGGCCCATTCGCCTGTATCCCAATTATAGGCCGGCGGCGTCGAGCCGCGCACATAACCTTCCGGGAACACCATGCCGATGGGCGCATCCGTGTGGCGACCATAGAGTTCGGCGTTCACGAAATTGGCGAGACGGACGAGGCCGATGCCAATAGGCGCGACGACGCCGGCAATATCGCCAATCGAGAGCAGAGACACTTTGCGACGGCGCGCGAACAGGATAAGCGCGATGGTAACGCCCAGAATGCCGCCATGAAATGCCATGCCCCCATCCCAGATCTTGAAAATGGTCAGCGGGTTCGCCGCGATCACGTCGAACTGGTAGGGCACCATGTAGAACAGGACATAGCCGAACCGTCCGCCGAGAATGATGCCGACAATGATCCAGAACATGATGTCGTCGAGCTGGTCCTTGGTCAGCGGGCTGGTGCCGCCAAACAGGCGCGGACGCCGGATCATCGCGCTGGCATACCACCAGGCAAGCGCGATTCCGGCCATGTAGCCGAGCGCGTACCAGCGCAAATGGAAGGTGCCGAGGCCAAGAAAGCCGAGATCAATGGAGACCAGCGCCGGACTGACATCCGGGAAGGTCAGCGCCGCAGCGGGCAGGAGGGTTGCAGCGAAGCTCATCATATCCAGCATGCAGCGTCTTTTCCCTGTATGGATAAGGACCTATCTGTTAGGGGACCGAGAACTTGTCCGCCCGATGCCGCGAAGGAGTAGCCGCATGGCCACAACAAATCCACTGCTAGATGACATTGCAGGTCTGATGACCGGCGCAATGGGTGCTGCACGGGCCGCAAGCGAAGAGGCGAAGACCGCAGCCCAGGCCCGCGTGAAGGGCCTGATCGCCGATATGGACCTGGCGGGCCGCGACGAAGTCGAGGCACTGAAGACGCTCGCCACGGCGGCGCTGGAGCGTGTCGAAGCGCTGGAAGCGCGTGTGGCAGAGCTCGAAACGGCCGCAAAATCCAAATAGCGCAACCCACAGACTTTATATGCCTACCTGTTGTTCGGGGTGGACGCAGACCCTGCGCCGCGTTTCAACGGGGATGGCCATTGGGCACGAATCCTGTGTCCATGACTTCAGAAAGAAGGGGAGACTTTCATGAGCCTTGATCTTTCACGCGAAGAATTCGAAGGGATCGATCCGCTCGATCGCGTCGAAGAGGCCCTCGAAATCGCCGGGTGGCAACACGAACGCGACGAAGAAGGCACTATTCAGGCTGTGGCTGAGACCCGTTGGGGTGATATGGGCGCGCTGTTTGCGTTTCGCCCTGAGCCAGCCGCGATCCATTTTTCCGTCACCCTCGACATCAAGCCGATTGCTGACAAACGCCGTCAGCTGTCCGAACTGATCATCATGGCCAATGAGCGCCTCTGGCTCGGCCACTTTGATTACTGGGCAGACGAAGGTGTGGTCATTTTCCGATATACCTTTTCCATGATGGATCGGGATGAAGCCTCGCTGGGCGAGCTCCGTTCGACCATCGCGGCGGCCGTCAGCGCCGTTGACCGGTTTGTGCCTGCGTTCAACTTCCTGATCTGGGCTGGCAAGAGCCCACGCGAAGCGATGGATGCGGTCATGTTCGAAACCCACGGCGAAGCCTGAGACCCGGCGCGTGGCGGCGGCACAGTCAATTGTCCTGATCGGGGCAGGCCGCATGGGCGGCGCACTGGCGTCCGGTTGGCTGTCGGGGCGATCCAAGCCTAGTATTTCCATCGTCGCGCCGCGCCCGACCCCGCAAGTGCAAGAGTGGGCTGAAGCCGGCCGCATCACGCTCAACCCGGACCCGTCGCCTGCGCGCATCGTCGTTCTGGGTATCAAGCCCCAGCAATTCACGCGCGCTGCTGAAAGCATCAAGCAATACATCGATGAGAGAACATTGGTGATCTCTGTCATGGGCGGGATCAAGCTGAGCCAGCTCGAAGACCGCCTCGGCACACCGCATGTGATCCGCGCCATGCCGAACACGCCGGGGTCCGTCGGCAAGGGCGTCACGCTGCTGTCGGCGGCCTCGTCGCTGGGCTCTGTGGATATTGAAACCGCCCGCAAGCTGCTCACACCGCTCGGGCTTGTCGAAGGGCCAATGGACGAGAAGACGATGGTTGCCGCGACTGGCATTTCAGGATGCGGCCCGGCCTATGTCTTCCTGCTTGCTGAGGTGATGACCGAAGCCGGAGAGGCCGAAGGCGTGCCAAAGGACATGGCGGCGCGCCTTGCCATCGAGACGATCATCGGCGCGGCGGCCCTGATGGAACAATCTGGCCAGACTCCAAATGCGCTCAGAAAAATGGTCACTTCCCCCGGCGGCATCACCCAGGCCGCTCTTGACATCCTTATGGATGACGGTGGGATGCCTATATTGCTGAGGAAAGCCCTGCGCGCTGCTGTGACCCGCGACCGGGAGCTTTCCAGAGAGCCGGATTAGAGGACAGTTACCGATGACGACGCAGGCAGGCATATTGGAAAAGGGCCTGCTCGCCGCACTGGAACTTGCCGACGAGACGCCCTGGGCCGATCTGACACTGTCGGCCATTGCGGAGGCCGCAGATACCAGTCTTTCCGAATTTCATGGCCTTGCCGGCAAGGATGATCTTGCCGCACATGCCGACCCCTATTTCGACAAGGCCATGTCGGAAGAGGGCGTGTCGCATGATGAAAGCCCGCGGGAACGCCTGTTCGACGTCATCATGCTGCGGTTCGAGGCAATGGAAGCGCACCGTGCCGGTCTCCTTTCGCTGATGAAGTATCGCGACCATACGCCGTCGCTCTTGCTCTCGCTTCCACTCGCCCGAAAGCGCAGCGCCGACTGGGCGCTTGTCTCAGCCGGGCTCGACAATCGCTCCGGCGCGCCGGTGGGGCTCAAATCCGTCGCAATTGGTTATGTGATCGACACAGCTGAACGCGCCTGGCGCAAGGAAACAAGCGGCGATTTCGCGCTGACCATGGCCGCGCTCGACAAGGGCCTGCGCGACGCCGAAGACCGGATGGAGCAGCTTCAGCGCTTCACCGGCTGGGGAAAAAAGAAAACACGGCAGGACAACACTGCCGACGAGGAAACGAAACCGGAGGAAACATGAATGAGTCGACCAGGCCTCGACGCAGACCCGCTCTCATTGGGAGCGGATTGGTTCAATGCGCTATTTGGAGAGATCGGTATTGACGCCGAGGTTGCTGGCCTCACCGCAAAATCCATCGGCACCGGACAGATCGGCGAGAATGTCCGCTTTGTTTTCGACTATGCGCGCAAGGGGCCGAATGCTCCGGCGACACTGGTAGGCAAGTTTCCGTCTGACAGCCCGGAAAGCCTGATGACTGCCAAGCTGCTCGGCCATTATGAGCGGGAAGTAAAATTCTATCGAACTTTTCCGAAAGTGGCCGGCGTGATTACACCCGCGGCATTTTACACAGATTATGACCCGGACACGAACCGGTTCGCGCTGATCATGGAAGACATGGCGCCGTCAGAGCAGGGCGACCAACTTCAGGGGTGTAGCGTTGCCGAGGCCGAGCGTGCCTTGTCGGCAGCGGCTGTGTTGCATGCCGCGTACTGGAATGATCCTTCGCTTGATACGCACGCCTGGTTGCAGGGCAGTGACCTTGCGCCGCCACCCGCGCTGACACCGGAAGCAGTGAGTGGGCTCTGGCATGGATTCAAGGATCGGTATGGTGAACGGCTGGAGGCTGACGACATCCTTGTGGGCGATGCCTATGCGGCCGCGTTGCCAGCCTGGAGTGAGGGTTATGACGGCCCGCACGCGCTTACGCACAATGATTTCCGGCTCGACAACATGTTGTTCGGCGCGGACGCGGCACCCAAGCCACTGGCCGTTGTAGACTGGCAAACAGCTGGCAAGGGCGCGCCAGCTGGCGATGTCGCATACTTTATCGGCGCCGGCCTGACGCGCGAAGACCGGCCAAAGCACGAGCAGGCATTGCTGCGCTTCTATCATGCGCGGCTGACCGAGCAGGGTATTTCCGACTATTCGTTCGAGGCGCTCTACGATCATTATCGCTGGTTCAGCTTTTACGGCATGTCGGTCGCTTTCGGGGCCGCGATGCTGGTGAAACAGACGGACCGCGGAGACGAGATGTTCCTCACCATGCTGCGCCGTCACGCAGCGCAGGCACGCGACAATGATGCGCTGGCATTGCTGCCGTAATCCAGGCGAAAGTTATACTTTCTGTAATGAATCCAGCCGATTCCCACAATTTGTCCCGGCCCGGTACAGCTTTCCAAACATTCCTCTAACCGGGGGAGTAAAACTGACCGGGTCGCTTACGCCTCGGCTTAAACCCCACCCTGTATGTTGATTTCCATGGCGCCCGGAGAAGCCGGGCAGTCCTGTCATAGCAACTAGAATGGTGTGGACATGGAACAGCACAATGCACGTAACATCAGCGTCCCCGGCCCGGATGGCCAGATGCTGACTCTGGCGGATCTTCCGTCACCTAACATTTCGCGTTGGGTTACGCGTCGCAAAGCTGAAGTCGTTGCAGCAGTCTCCGGGGGGCTCCTGTCCCGCAAGGCTGCTTGCGATCGCTACAGCCTGAGCGAAGAAGAGTTCGAGACGTGGGAGAAGCTTTATTCCCGTCACGGAACCAAGGGACTGCGGACCACACGTTTGCAGCAATACCGCCGCTAGGACGCGTCACGGTTAACGGACTCCTCTCCGTTAAACACAAATTTAAATGCCAGCGCCTATCACTGGTCCTGAATGCCGGAAGTTTACCCGGCAACAGGAGTGGCGAATGGACCATAAGCTCGCAAAATTCCAAGGCAGCGCGATGCTCTCCACACGAGCAGTCGCGCTGTTTGCGCTTGTCATTGCTGGCGTGCTGGGCAGCTGGCGTGCCAGCGACCTGTTCACCCAGCCCGTTGAATCCTGGGTGCCTGGATCAGCCATTGAAACTTCCCTGATGGGTATTCTTGAGCCGGTGGCTGGCACGGGAAATATCCGCCTTTCCGTGTCCGGCGATGGTCGCTCAGGCCGATCGGTCCTCATCCTGCTGGCGTCAGATGCGAGCGAGACCGCACCAACCCTGCAACGTCTTGCAAGTTCCGCCATTCTCCTGTCGCCTGAAACCGGCGATCAGTTGATCATCGAACAGGCTGACTTCGCGCGCGGTGTTGCCGGTCGTCCGGATGCAACTGGCTGGACTGAGCTTGGCCTGTACGCATTGCTTTGCGGTTTGTTGGCATGGGTTGGTTTTCGTGCCCCGCTTGATGCGGCTCCCGCGGCGACGAGTACCGGCGCGCCAGCTGACCGAAAGTCGACCCGCATCGAATCTGCCGACATCATTCCGGTGTCCAAACCACGCCCGGTCCGCCAGCCGGACCCGGACGCCGCATCCCTTGTGCGCAAGGACCCCGCGCGCACCGCATCGATCCTGCGCAG
>NZ_DFME01000111.1:9531-23553 GCF_002375605.1 Hyphomonas sp. UBA3601
CCGGGCTTGCTCGGTCGGCGCGTCTGATGCGCGCTCTGGGGCCTGAGGCCGCGCCAGTCTGGAGCGAATTGAGCCCGCAGGAAGCCCGCGCACTTTCTGCCGCAATGGACGCGCTGGATGATGATTTGCGTGATGAGACTGATGCGCTGGAAAGCTACAAACAGGCGCATGCGCGCAGCGGCGCATCTACCGAAGCCGATACGCCAATCTGGGCTGAAGTGTCTGAACTTGAAACGCGAGATTTGTTGAAACTGGCTGAGGGCCAGCACCCGCAAGCACTTGCCCTGATGCTTTCCCGCCTGGATGGCAAAGCCTCGGCGCGCATGTTGAAGGCGCTCGAGAAACCTGTCGCCGTCGAGGTGATGCAACGCCTGTTACACTTGGGTCCGGCGCATCCAAGCGCGGTCGCAGCGCTCGAAACAGCCGTGTCGGCATGGATGGCCGGTGCGGCGCCAGCTTCCCGAACCGGTGGTCATGAAGGTGTCGCCCGTATCTTCGACCGGATGGATAGCCGTTCAGAACAAAGCCTTTTGTCTGCGCTGGAATCCGCTGTGCCAGGCGCCGGACAGCGCGTCCGCTCATTGATGTTCACTTTCGACGATCTGGCGAATCTGGATGCGGGGGGACTGCAGACCTTGCTGTCTGCCGCAGACCGTACACGCCTCACCTTTGCGCTGAAAGGCGCACGCGAAGAGACCTGCGCGGCCTTCTTCCGAAACATGACGCAACGCGCTGGAGAATTGCTGCGCGAGGAAATCGACATGCTTGGCGCCGTGCGCCGCAGCGAGATTGAAGCCGCACGAATGGAACTGGTTGATCTGGCCCGCACGCTGATCGAGCGCGGAGACATTCGCGCAGGACGTCCGCAAGATGAGGATGAACTCGTCGAATGATCCACCGCGCTGTCAAATCTGTTACGCAATTTGAATTTCGCAGCGATTTCAGTCCGGGCGAAGCGGCTCCGGTCGAGCTCGACCCACCGGTGAAGCTGACCACGCCGGAATTGCTGGAAATGCTGGCGGAAGCCCGTGCGGAAGGCGCTGCCAGTGTGCGCGCCGAAGCGGCCCGCGCCGACAGCGAGCGCTTGCAGGGCGTGACGAATGCACTCAACGAAGCCCTCGCCAATCTCGTGGCGCTGACAGGTCATCTGGAGGCCTGCGCCTATGAGGAGGGTTTCAGTGACCGGGCCCATGCGTTAATAAGGGCCACCGCCCGCACCATTCTTGACGGGCAGGGTGATCTGTTCGACGCCCGGCAATCTCTCACGCGTGTTACACCCGAAGGTACCTCATGACTGATTCTGCCAATCCCGCGCTGAAAAAGAGCCTGATGGATGTGCCTGTCCGGGTGGATGTGGTGCTGGGTGAACTGCGGATGCCCATCGAGGAACTGATGGCCATGGCAGAAGGGGACATCGTTGCCCTGGAACGCCATACGGGTGAGCCGGTTGACATCTATCTGTCAGATCGCCTGATGGCGCGGGGCAAACTGGTTATAGCGGATGGCCAATTGGGCGTGACCCTGTCGGAAATCGTCGACGATCGCGCGGCTGCCTGACGCTTAGGTAATTATCATTAAAACATTGCAAGGCCGCCCAATTCCTAACGGAAGAAAGGAAGTTGTTAACCTTTGCCGGTGTTAACTGCTTCCAACGAAAGCATGTCCTGTCGGCCTATTGGGGTGGCGATCGGCGGGGTGATCAACACAAGGGAACATGCAAACATGCGCATGAAGATGTTCGCCGCGGAGACCCTTGAGGCCGCCAAAGCGATGATTTTTGCCGAAATGGGAGCGGACGCGGTCATCCTGTCTGAACGGGAGATCGACGGCGGTGTGGAAGTTCGCGCTGCAACGGACAAGCTGGGAGGCGGCGTTGTTCCAAGCGAACCGCTATTCCTGCGAGAAGCCCGTGGCACCGGACATGGTCGTGGCTCTGAAAACCCTCTCTACAGTCGCGTTCGCGACGCTCTTCTATGGCATGGCGCCCCCAAGCGCTTTGCGGATCGGGTGGCTCATGAGGGCGCTGATCAGAATGCGGTTCCGGGCGACTCGCCAGAGGATTCGATCGCGGCCGGTCTGGAGCGCATCGTCACCTGCGATCCGATTGCGGCCCGCATGGAACGCGACATCATCCTCGTGGGGCCGCCAGGACATGGCCGGACCTCCACTGCAGCGAAACTGACCCGCCGGGCGGCGGTTGCCCGTACGGCCATCCTGCCAATTGCTGCAGACCTTGATGGAACTGCAGGCGGCGCTCAGCTCGCAGCCTATCTGGAACAGGAGCGTGGCCAGATTCGCACCGCTTTGACGCCAGATGCCCTTTTCGACACGTTGCGCACCGCACGGGCCGCCGGGCATCGCTGTGTGATTGACCTGCCATCGATCAATGCGTTCGACCAGGATGACATGGACAGTCTGCAGGACCTGATTCAGGTCGTGCGCGCCGAGCCCGTACTTGTCATGTCAGCCGAAGGTCACCCGGAAGATCAGGCAGATGCTGCCCGCATCTTTGCCCGCGCTGGCATACGCCGCGCTATCCTGACCAAACTCGATATTGCCCGCAGGCGGGGAGGGGCCATTTCGGCTCTGTCTTCTGCGGGAATCGCCTTCTCGCACCTTGCCGTTACGCCCTTTATAGGCGGCGGGCTGGTGCCGGCAGCGCCGTCCCGGCTGGCTGCCTTGTTGATGGAAGATGCCCCCGGCGATGTGATCGCCCTGAAAGGAGCTGCGTAGTCCTATGAGCTTCATGCTTCGAAAATCGCAGGAACGTCCGGCTCAGCGGCCGACCCCTCGCGTCGCGCCAGCCTCGATCATCGCTGTTGCGAGTGGCAAAGGTGGTGTCGGCAAGACTTTCATGGCCATTACCCTGGCCTCCGCTTTTGCCCAGGCCGGCAAGCGCACACTGTTGGTGGATGGCGATTTGGGCCTTGCCAATGTCGACGTTCAACTCGGCATCGCTCCGGAAACCGACCTCGCCGCGGTCATCGCAGGCTGGGTCGAACTGGATGACGCTGTGACGGCCGTCGATGGCGGCGCAGCAGATGGCGGCTTTGACGTATTGCCTGGCCGATCCGGCTCTGGCGCGCTGGCTGAGCTTCCGCCTGAGGAAGTTGCCCGCCTTGCTGCAGGCCTTTCGGCGCTGGCGCTGCAATACGACCAGGTGGTCGTGGACCTTGGCGCCGGGATCGAAGCCAATTGCATGCGCTTGGCGCGCGCCGCCGACAAGGCGCTCATGGTCATTACCGACGAGCCGACTTCGATGACGGACGCTTATGCGTTCATCAAGGTGTTGCGCGGTTACGCGCCGAATGTCGAACCGGTCATCTGTATCAATCAGGCCGAGTCCCGGGCCGCAGGCCAGCGCACCTATGAAGCGATTGCGCGCGCTTGTCAGACCTTCCTCGGCTTCCGTCCACATCTTGCGGGCACCGTAATGCGGGATCCGAAAGTGCGCGATGCGATCCGCTGCCAGAAGACGCTGATCTCCACAGACCAGCAGGCACAGCCGATCCAGGATGCAATTGCAATTTCCCAGATGCTCATAGGCGCCCGTCAAGGTGTCGATATTGGCTATTAATCTGTGTGAAGAAAGTAGAAGTTTTGGGGGCGGATCGTACGGCTTGTTAACCTTCGTTAAAGGAACAGCCCGTAGGATTCACATTGACAGGAAATGCGGCTAGCTTGGTCGTAATGATGATTCGGGAGACGAGAGATGCGCGTCCTGCTGATTGAAGATGATAGTGCGGTGGCTCGTTCCATCGAGTTGATGCTGAAGGCTGCAGGCTTCAACATCTACACCACCGACCTCGGCGAAGAGGGCGTGGACCTCGGCAAGGTCTATGAGTACGACATGATCGTGCTTGACCTCTCACTGCCTGATATTTCCGGGTACGAAGTGCTCAAGCAGCTGCGCATGGGCCGTGTGAACACGCCTGTGATGATCCTCTCCGGCAATCCCGACATTGAAGCGAAGGTGAAGACGCTCGGCTACGGCGCCGACGACTATCTCACCAAGCCATTCAACAAGGACGAGCTGATCGCCCGCATCACCGCCATTGTGCGTCGCTCCAAAGGCCATGCCGAGAGCGTGATCCGCACGGGCGAAATCGTTGTGAATCTCGACGCGAAGACCGTGGAAGTGGACGACGAGCGCGTTCATCTGACCGGCAAGGAATACCAGATGTTCGAGCTTCTTTCCCTCCGGAAAGGCACGACGCTGACCAAGGAAATGTTCCTGAACCACCTCTATGGCGGCATGGACGAGCCAGAATTGAAGATCATCGACGTCTTCATCTGCAAGCTGCGCAAGAAGCTGCAGAATGCGACCAACGGCAACCACTATATCGAAACGGTCTGGGGGCGCGGTTATGTTCTGCGCGATCCGCGTCCAAGCTCGAAGACGGCGGAAGTCGAAGCGGCGGCCTGACGCCCAGAGTTTTGAAGCTTTAAGAGTGCTTCCCGAACCCCGGCCGAAAGGTCGGGGTTTTGTTTTGCGCGCAAATGGCTTTTGCACGTTCCGGCTTGCAACCAGGCGCAAATAGCTGACATTGAACGCCATGTCCCAGAATTCTGCCGGTCCTGAAATCCTTCGCCTGATTGAACTGATCTCGCGCCTGCCGGGCCTCGGGCCCCGGTCTGCGCGGCGCGTTGCCCTGTTCCTGTTAAAGCGTCGCGACACTTTGCTGAAACCGCTGGCCGACGCGCTGGCTGAGGCAGGCGAGAAGATCGAACGGTGCAAGGTCTGCGGGAATTTCGACACGGTGCAGCCTTGCGCAGTGTGCCAGGCAGGTGGGCGCGATGATGCGCTGGTGTGCGTGGTGGAAGACGTGCCGGATCTCTGGGCGCTGGAGCGCGGTGGCGCGTTCCGGGGGCGTTACCATGTGCTCGGCGGCGTCCTGTCGGCGATCGACGGTATTACGCCAGATGACCTCAACATTCCGTCATTGGTGACCCGCGTGGACGCGGGCGGCATACGCGAAGTGATCCTCGCGCTCAATGCCACTGTTGATGGCCAGACGACAGCGCACTACGTGGCCGAGTTGCTTGAAGGGAAGGGCGTCAGTGTCACGCGTCTGGCGCATGGCGTACCTGTGGGCGGCGAACTGGACCATCTCGATGATGGTACGCTCGCCGCCGCACTCAGGTCACGCCGCGATATCTGATCGGGCCTATTCGGCTTCCGCTTCAGCGATATCCACGCGGAATATGCCGTCGAAATCCTTGGTCGCGACATAGAGGTGACCATCGGGGCCCTGAACCACGTCACGGATCGCATATTCTTCGTCAAACAGTGACTGCTTGCCGACCACTTCTCCATTTTCCATGTCGATCCGCGTCAGCTCCAGTCCGGCCGGACCGTTCATGCCGCCCGTGAAAAGGTCGCCTTTCCAGCCCGGATAAACGTCGCTGGTCAGCATGGTGAGGCCTGAAGGAGCAATTGATGGTACCCAATAAGTGAGCGGTTGAACCATGCCTTCGGCTTCGGTCTCATTCGTTATGATTGTGCCATCATAATTCACGCCATAGGTGATCTTGGGCCAGCCATAATTCGCGCCGGGCGTGGAGATGTTGAGTTCGTCGCCGCCTTTGGGGCCGTGTTCTGTCTCGTACAACGTGTCCGTGGCGGTGTCGTAGTAGAGCCCCTGCACATTGCGGTGACCATAGGACCAGACTGCGGGCGCACCGGCTTCACCATCGGCAAACGGATTGTCTGCAGGAATAGAGCCGTCTGTGTTGATGCGGACGATGGTACCATGCGTATTGGTGGGATCCTGAGCATCCTTCATGAAGCTGAAGCCCTCGCCGAGGGAAACGAACAGGGTGCCGTCATTCGCAAATTGCAGGCGCGAGCCATAATGGTAGGCGGTATCGCGCGCATCGGCCCAGAAGATTTCCTCAACATTTTGCAGCGCGCTGGCATCGTCGCTGAGGCGGCCCTTGATGACGGCTGCTGCGTTCGCGGCACCATCGCCCTTGGAGTAGGAGATGTAGACCATGCGGTTGGTCTCGAAGTCCGGATCCAGCACCAGGCCAAGATATCCTGCCTGACCTTCAATGAACGCTTCCGGCAGGCCGGTCACGGAAGAGGGGGTGCCCTCGCCTCCAGCCACGAATTTCAGGCCGCCTTCCTTCTCTGTGAACAGCAAATCGCCATTCGGCAGGAAGGCGAGACCCCAGGGCCACTCGGCCTCGGTCACGACGGGCGTGAGTTTCACGTCAAAGTCGCTTGTTGCGACCGGCGTGGTTTCAGCTGGCCCGCCACAAGCGGCAACAATCAGTGCGAGCGGAAGCAGGGGGATGATAGGGCGCATGAGGGCGTCTCCGTTTGAGGCAGGGAGGTTTGCTGGGACCATAGGACGAGCCTGCCGATTGGCCAAACAAAAAGGGCGACCTCGAAAGGCCGCCCTTGGAATTCAAACGAGTCCGGGTCCTACCAGGACTTCTTGACCGTGACGCCGTAGAGAGCTGGCTCGGTCAGGAAGGCGTTGGTGAACAGGCCTGAGGAATCGTCGGTCAGGTACGTGCCGGTGATGACTTCCTCGTCGGTCAAGTTCTTGGCGAAGACTTCCACGCCCCATCCGCTCTCTGGATTATTGAGCAGGATCGACAGGTTGACGTTGGACCAGGATTCCAGTCCATCGCGCGGCGTGTTCCAGATACGGCTCTCGCTTTCCGACTGCATGTAGTAGTCGCCGCGGATCGTAAGGTCCCAGTTGGAATTGCTGATGGCTGGGAATGTGTATTCCGCCGCCAGGTTCAGCGTCATGTCCGGGGCGCCCGGCATGGAGTTGCCATCCAGATTCTTGGCATCCCCTTCGATGGGCTGCAGGGCCGTGGCCGTCTGCGTGTCGCCATTGGAGTCCGTGTAGGTCACGGTGACGCCGTCCAGACCGAAGGCGGCTTCCTGCCCGGAGAATGCGCCGGTACAGAGGCCAAGCGTGGAACCCGGAGCAAGCAGGCCGCCCTGAATGGCTCCCAGCACTGTGGCATAGCCCTGAGCGGACACGACACAGTTCGAATAGGTGCTGGAATTCTTCAGCGCGACGAGATCTGCTCGTCCATTGGTGCGGTCGAGCACGTCGATGCCATAAGTGTCGACGACTTCGGCATTCAGAAGGCCGAGATTAGCCGTCAGCAGCCAATTGTCTGCCGGCGTCCACAGGGCTTCCAGCTCAAGACCCTGAAGCTCTGCGTCCACGTTGATGTTCACCGAAGAGCGGTTGATGATCTGCGTGATCTGGTAGCCTTCATAGTCATACATGAAGCCGGTCAGGTTCAGCTGGGCGGTGCCGCCTGCAAACGTGTTCTTCGTTCCGATTTCATACGAGTTGATGAATTCCGGATCGAAGGTCTGCGGGAACAGGTTTGCACCTGCTGGCTGTGGCGGGTTGATGCCGCCACCCTTGTAGCCCTTGGAATAGAAGCCGTAGATCAGCGTATCGTCTGTGAAGTCGAGATCAGCTGTGTAGTCAAAACCGATACGGCCAGTGATTTCCTGGAAGTCGGCTTTCAGCTTGCCTTGAGACGCAAGTGGGTCTGCGCCTGCTGGTTGTGGAGTGAACAGGAAGGTCGAGACGATGTCCTGTTCCTTCTGGTCATCCGTATAGCGAAGTCCCAGCGTGAGCTGGAGATCGTCAGAGACGTCATAGTAACCTTCACCAAAGACAGCGAAGGATTCCAGCTGGTAGGGGGACAGCGAGCGGAAATAGTTCCCGCCGTCACCATTCAGGGACAGGTCGAACAGGGACGCACCATCGGAGGTCGTAGAGCCGCTATCGAGCGGAACATTGCCGCCGAACAGGGCGCCACCAGCCGCATTATTGATCTGCGTCAGAGCCGTCAGCGCGTTCGACAGAACGTAATAACCGTCTTCAGCATTGTACGGATCGATGGATTCGAAATCCACCTTGATGGCACCAAGGTTGAAGTTGAACGGACCATCATAGTCGGACTGGAGCCGAAGTTCGTGAGTGGTCTGCTCACTATTGCCACCAGACAGGTCGAAGGTCCGGAAGGAATTGGCAGCGCCAAGTTCCGGATCGGTCACGACGCCGCCTGGGAACAGGAGGGGATAGAGTGGTGCCAGGGCCGGGTTGATGAAGGGGCCGGCCGTTGTGTTGAAGGTCAGTGATGCAGAGGCCTTGTTGTAATCCTCACGCGATACGACCGAGCTCTCACTATAACTGCCGAGATAGGTCAGCAGTAGATTGTCGCCGATATCGGCTTCAGCTTTCCATGAATAGAGCGTCTGGTCGGCCTGGTACATTGGGTCGAAGGCCGACTCAATCTTGCGCAGGTCCGAAATGGCCGGGGCCAGGTTCACATCACCGTTCAGGAGGCCGGCAAAGATGCCGAGGCCGCCAGCGAGGGTGGCCTGCGAATTCACGCGGTCACGGGACTGGTCGAGCGGAGCATCTTCACAGCCGAGTGACGTCGCCAACTGGTCAACAGCTGAGACCGGAATGCCCATGAAGCTGTCGAAGCCTTCGTCCTTGTCGCACAGCTGCTTACCGGAGCGGAGGCGGGAATCGTCTTCTTCGAAATGCTCAACCGAAATCCAACCGCGGGCCCAGTCTGTGGGCTCGAATGCGAGGGTCGCCCGCACACTATAGAGGTCACGATCATCGACATCATTGCCGGTTGTCAGATTGTCCACATAGCCGTCACGGCCGAGATAGGAGCCAGCCACACGCAGGGCGGCGTTTTCGCCAAGGGGCAGGTTGACCATGCCCTTGCCTTTGAACGTGTTGTAATTGCCATAGGTCAGCTCGGCATCTGCCTGGAATTCGCCCAGTACCGGCTTGGCAGTAATCAGGTTGAACACACCGCCAGTCGCGTTGCGTCCATAAAGCGTACCTTGTGGGCCACGCAGGACCTCGACACGTTCAACATCATAGAACTCGGCTTCGAAGAGGCGGTTGGCCGTAAGCGGAATGTCGTTCTGGTGGATACCCACACCCGCATCACCGGATTGTGCAACCACGTCGGCGCCAATACCGCGGATCTTGAAGTTGAATGATGTGAAGTTGCCTTTGGTGAAGCTGACGTTCGGAATGGATTTCACCAGGTCAGGGCCACCGGCAAGCTGGAGCCGGTCGAGGGCATCTTCATCGAACGCGGAAACCGCGATCGGAACATCCTGAATGGATTCCTCGGTTTTCTGTGTTGTCACCGTGACCGTTGACAGGGTGCGCGGGCTTTCGTCGGAATCATCCTGAGCGGCGGCCATCGGCCCCACCAGACCGACCACGAGAGCGGATGCCCCAGCCAGCCAGACGGATTTCGAGTGTCTGATATTTCGCATGTTTTGTTTCCTCCCCTCGGGCCGCTTTAGTGCTGCCTCGAGCAATTTTAGCCGAGCCGGCCTCTTTTGGGCCTGCTTCAATTGTCATCTGAATGCATTCGTGACGGGTCTGTCAACATGACGCTGGGGTAATGACGGGTTTTAAAATGCGGGTGTTAAAAATGTAACGCCCTTGCTTGGCCGCGTTGCCCATGCCTGTTACAGGCGCAGCATGTCACATTCTTCTACCGCCGCACTGGTCCTCTTCTCGGGAGGGCAGGATTCCACGACCTGCCTGGCATGGGCGCTTGAGCGATTCGGGCGCGTAGAGACGGTCGGTTTTGACTACGGCCAACGCCACCGGATCGAACTTGATTGCCGAGAGACGGTGCGGCGGGGTCTGGCTGGCCTAAATGCGGACTGGGGCAGCCGTCTTGGACCGGACCATATGCTCGACGCCACCGTGCTGAAGTCGCTCGGAGAAACGGCGATGACGCACGATGTCAGCATCGAGATGACAGAGGCCGGCCTGCCTTCCACATTCGTGCCGGGCCGTAATCTGCTGTTCCTGACCTTGGCGGGCGCTCTGGCCAGCCGCCGGGGCATTTCTGTTCTGGTCGGCGGGATGTGCGAAACGGACTATTCGGGCTATCCCGACTGCCGCGCAACGACGATGGACGCCCAGGCTGAAACACTGAGGCTTGGCCTCGATGTTCCGATGCAGATCGACACGCCGCTAATGTACATAGACAAGGCAGGGACGTGGGCGCTGGCAGAAGATCTGGGGGGGCAGGCGCTGGTCGATCTGATCGCGGAAGATACCCATACGTGCTATCTGGGCGAGCGCGGCCAGCGCCATGAGTGGGGCTATGGCTGTGGGGAATGCCCGGCTTGTGAGCTGCGCGCAAAGGGCTGGGCAGGCTGGAAAGCCGGTGCCTGAACACCCAATTCACTTGCAGAAGAAGCAGCCATAACAACTGGACTTTTCGAGCTTTTTCCAGCAATTGGGCGCCAATCCGCGCCTCGAGCACTTGTTGGCGCAAAACCGCACGAGAATTGAAACGAACCGATGACCACACAGACTGACCAGACCAGCACCTCAGCCGCGGCGACCAGCCCGGAAGGCCGCGTGTTTGCGATCTCGAAATCTGTGAATTTCGAGGCGGCCCATTATATGGGCGGCAAGCCTGAAGGGCATCCCTACCGCAATGTGCACGGCCATTCCTTTGTACTGGAGGCGACGGTTGCGGGCACGGTCAAGCCAGGCGAGCAATGGGTTGAGGATTTCTCTCATCTGACCGCCTGCCTGCAGGCTACGGCAGCGAAGCTGGATCACAAGCTGCTGAATGACATTGAAGGGCTTGAAGTGCCGACGCTGGAGCGGATCTGCCTCTGGGCAGCAGCCGACCTGAAAGAAGGCCTGCCGGGCCTGACGAAAGTCGCCATTTCCCGGCCAAGCCTGAATGAGCGGTGCGAGCTGGTTCTCTAGCTGCCGGACGGCGTCGCGGCTGTCAGTTCTTTCACGAATTTGCGGGCAAACCGGTCAGAGGCGCGCTTGGCGTCCTGCCAGGTCGAGATACCGGCATAACGAATATCAGTCTCATACCAGTCATAGGTCAGGTCGCCTGTCGCTTTGCCGCTGGCATCAAAGGCCGTTGCTGACAGTTTCATGCCACCAATGCTTTTGGAGTCGCCATAATCAAGGCCGGGCGTATCGCCCAATTGCTTGAACGTCGGCTTGTTGGGCTTGGCGTCAAGGATGGTCACATCAATGCGGGCTATGTCGAGCCCGGCCTTGCCGAGTTCGCGGGTCAGGTCTTCCTGCACTTCTTCTATCAGGTAATCAGCTTCGCGCATGCCATATTCATCGTTCAGCTCCTCGGTGAATTCCGGGCTGAAGGTGACATTGATTTCGCCTGCGAGCGCGGCCGGGGCGGCCAGCAAGGCTAGGGCGGCGAGGGGAACTAGTCGTTTCATCGAAGTCTCTCCAAAACTGCTATAGATTCATCCTACCACGCGGCCCATGCCCGTAGAAGTCACAGGCCTGTGAGCGTGGAGTGCACCTGTCAGGGGTTCAAACACTGCCTTCCTGCTCGACCACAAGGATGCGGGCTTCACCCCGGGGGTGAGCGACATGTTCGCATCCAATCCCGGCGAAGAAAATGTCTCCTGTTTCCAGCGTCACGATCTTCTCTGCACCGTCTTCGCGGTAGTGCATGTCCACGATCCCATCGAGGACCGCGAACACCTCCTCGCCCTCATTGACGTGCCAGATATAGGGCTGGTCGGTCCAGTGAAGGCGTGTGGTGATCCCGTCCATGTTTGCGACATCGATCGCACCCCAGGCCTTGGGCGCGGTAAACGCCTTGCCGCGGATAACTTGCATCGTGTGACCTCCCACAACCAATAAGACCGAGCCGCATTGCGCTGCGGCCCGGTCTTCGAAGTAACGTGGCCGGAGGCAGAGATCAAACCGTGTCGACGAACACGATCTCGGCGTCGGCAACGCCCTTCACCGTCAGGGTCTCGGGCCCGGTGATGGCGGCCCCGTCGCGTCCGGTCATGACAAGGCCGTTCAACTCGACAGATCCGTCGGCCAGCACCAGATATCCATGACGGCCTTCCTTCACTTCATAGGTCAGCGTTTCGCCTTCCTTCAGTGTCGCGCCGAGCACATTGGCGTCCTGATTGATGACGAGGCTGTCGTCTGCGCCGTCACCTGAGGCCAGCACCGCCCAATTGCCGGACCGTTCCCCTTTGGGAAATTTCCGGGCGCCCCAACCAGGCTTGCCACCTGCTTGACGCGGCAGGATCCAGATCTGGAACAGGGTGGTTTCCTCGTCTTCGGCGTTCCACTCGGAATGCTGCACACCGTCGCCAGCGCTCATGACCTGAACGTCCCCGGCCTCGGTACGGCCGGTATTGCCCATGGAATCCTTGTGCGTGATCGCGCCGGTGCGGACATAGGTGATGATTTCCATCGAGCTGTGCCCGTGCGGCGGGAAGCCGGTATGCGGCTGGATCGTGTCATCATTCCAGACACGCAGGGCGCCTTCGCCCATGCGCTTCGGGTCGTGATAACCGGAAAAAGAGAAATGGTAATTGGCATTCAGCCAGTCATTCTGGAACCGGCCGAGCTGTTTGAAGGGTCTGTGTTCAATCATGGCGATATCCTTTCGCGCTCGTGTTGCAGCGAATATGACGCGTCCGGGCGCAGCCTGTAGATTGCGGCCAGCCATCACACCTATGCGCACCGTGCATAAGTGGAAACGGGCGGAAAACCCGCTAGGTTCCGCCCGATATGACACTGCCCATTATCCACCATGTCGATTATGACGCGAAAACGGTCGCCGATGACCATCGCTTCCCGATGCGCAAATATGCGCTCGTGGCCGAATTTCTCCGCGACGCGGGCCACCGTTTCATAGCGCCGGAGGCCGCGCTGGAAGACTGGCTGCACCTCGCGCATGACGAGGCCTATGTCAGCGCCATCATGACCCAGACGCTGGACGCGAAGGCCGCGCGCAAGGTCGGGTTCGAGATCACGCCCGCCATTGCCCGGCGCTCGGCTGCATCGGTCGGCGGCACATGTCTCGCCGCGCGCCTTGCTCTGGAGCAGGGGGCCGCTGTGAACCTTGCCGGCGGCAGCCATCATGCCGGGCCCGACGGCGGGGCAGGGTTCTGCGTGTTCAACGATGTCGGCGTTGCCGGAAAGCTCTTGCTGGAAACGAAGGAAGTGCGCCGCGTGGCGGTCATCGATTGCGACGTCCATCATGGCGACGGCACGGCGCTGATCTTCCGCTATGATCCGCGCGTCTTCACCGCCTCGCTGCATTGCGAGCAGAACTGGCCGCGCGAGAAACCGCCCTCTGATCTGGACATCGGCCTGCCGAAGGGCACGGGCGATGCGGACTATCTGGCCGCGCTGGAAGACTTGGTCGAGGCCGCGCTTGGTACGTCGCCGGATATCGTCTTCTACAATGCCGGGGTCGATCCGCATGCAGAAGACCGTCTGGGCCTTCTGTCCCTCAGCGATGAGGGATTGCGCGCGCGGGACGATCTCGTGGCGCGGGCCTGCCGATCAGCCGGCACCCCGCTCTGCGGCGTCCTCGGCGGCGGCTATGCCCGTGACGCCCGCGCCGTCGCCCGTCGCCATACGTTTCTTGTCGAGGCGTTCGGCGCGGCTGCGTGAAGGCACCTGTGCTCTTGCCCCGACTCACTTGCGTCGCCACAAGAGGCTGATGCCTGCCCAGCCAACTCTTGATGATGCCCGCGCGCTGCTGAAGCGCGTCTATGGCTATGACGCCTTCCGGGGGCTGCAGGAGGATGTCATCGCCGACACGCTGGCGGGCAAGGATGGCCTCGCCGTGCTGCCGACCGGCGGCGGCAAGTCGCTCTGCTACCAGATCCCGGCGCTGCTGCGCGATGGTATCGGCATTGTCGTCTCGCCGCTGATCGCGCTGATGGCCGATCAGGTCGATGCACTCAAACAGGTCGGCGTGCGCGCCGAGCGGCTGGATTCCTCGATGGATTTCAATGCCCGCGCCGAAGCGCTGGAGGCGGCCGCGCGCGGCGAGATGGATCTGCTCTATGTCTCGCCCGAAGGCATGGGCACGGGGCTGGCCCAGCGGCTTGCCCAGATGAAGGTCTCGCTGATTGCCGTGGACGAGGCCCACTGTGTCAGCCAATGGGGCCATGATTTCCGCCCGGACTATCGCGCGCTCGGGCGTCTGAAGGAT
>NZ_DFME01000111.1:23723-24544 GCF_002375605.1 Hyphomonas sp. UBA3601
GTCCATGTGGCGAGCTTCGACCGGCCCAATCTCGCCCTCGCCGCAGAGCCCAAGGAAGGCAACCGCGCCCAGCGGGTCGTCTCCCTCGTCAAGGCGCGTCCGGGCCTGTCTGGCATCGTCTATGCCGCCACCCGCAACGCCACCGAAGACCTCGCCGAGGCCATCGAGCGCGCGGGCATCACGGCGCTCGCCTATCATGCTGGGCTCGATGCCGATGTGCGGGCCGAGCGCCAGCGGCGTTTCCTGCTGGAAGATGGCCTCGTCATGTGCGCCACCGTCGCCTTCGGCATGGGGGTCGACAAGCCGGATGTGCGCTTTGTCATCCATGCTGATCCGCCCAAGACGATGGAAGCCTACTGGCAGGAAGTCGGCCGTGCGGGCCGCGATGGAGAGCCCGCCGAGGGTGTCGCCCTCTACGGCCCCGCCGACATGCGCCGCTCGCTCAGCTGGACCTATGAGGGGGACGCGCCCGAAGCGGTCAAGCGGGTGCAGATCACCAAGACCCGCCAGCTGTTTGCCTTCTTTGATGGCGATGAATGCCGCCGCGCTGCCGTGCGCCGCTATTTCGGGGAAGAGGGGGTCGAGGCCTGCGGCGCGTGCGATACCTGCCGGGGCGAGACCGGCGAGCCCTATGATGCCACCCGCTGGGCACAGATGGCGGTCTCCGCCGTGCTGCGCTGCGGCCAGAAGATCGGGCGCGGCCGCCTGATCAATCATTTGCTCGGACAGGCCAAGGACAGTTTCGACGAGGAACTCTCCACCCAGTCGACCTATGGCATCGGCAAGGACATGCCGAAACAGGGCTGGGGCCGCGTGTTCGA
>NZ_DFME01000111.1:24731-25381 GCF_002375605.1 Hyphomonas sp. UBA3601
GTCGTCGTGCCGGATGCCGAGGCCGCCCGCGCCCTGTTCCGGGGCGACCGCACCCTGATGCTGCGCGCTGACCCCGCCGCCACCCGCAAGCGCGCCAAGGGCAAGAGCCGCGTGGCGGCGCAAGCGCTGGCTGACATGTCGGAGCGCGACCAGATCCTGTTCGACATGCTGCGCAGCTGGCGCACCGAGACCGCCAAGACGCGCGGCGTGCCGCCCTATGTCATCTTCCATGACCGCACCCTCGCCGAGATCGCCCGCGAGCGGCCCGTGGACGCCGACGAGCTGCGCCTGATCAGCGGCGTTGGCGAGAAAAAGGCCCAGCGCTATGCCGAGGATGTCTCCCGCATCGTCGGCGAGGCAGCCTGATCGCGCTGGCTGCTGTCACAGGTTTTCGCGCGGACAGGCAGGTCCAGCCTTGACCCGGCGCGCGTGGCACCTCACCTATAGGCTCAACCAGATTTCCCGCCTTTCGGAGTCCTCATGAACCTTTTGCACCGCCTCGATGACGAGACAGAAGAAAAGCCTCAGTCCGAGCCGAACGCCTTCCTTGAGGAAGCGCTGTTCAAGGCCCGCACCATCCTGCTGACAGGCGGCATCGATTTCCATGCCGCCCGCCGCGTCAGCCAGCGCCTGCTGGCCTTGTCGGCCGA
>NZ_DFME01000111.1:25559-28921 GCF_002375605.1 Hyphomonas sp. UBA3601
TTCGTCGAAGCGCCCGTGAAAATCCTTGGCACCGGCTGGGTCGCCTCGGCTGGCGCGCTGATCTATGCGGCGGCGAAGAAGGAAAACCGCTTCTGCCTGCCGAACACCCGCTTCCTGCTTCATGAACCGCGGGGCGGCGTTGGCGGCCAGGCCACGGATGTTGAAATTCAGGCCCGCGAGATCATCAAGATGCGCGAACGCCTCAACAAGATCTTCGCAGCCGCCACCGGCAAGTCGCTGGAACAGATCAAGGAAGACACCGATCGTGACTTCTGGATGAGCGCGGAAGAAGCCGTCAAATACGGCCTCGTCGGCAAGGTCGTGAACCATCGCAGCGACGTCAACTAGGCGCGCCCCCGCGCTGAAAGATTACCGAAATGAACGCCCGGTCCTCCAATAGGATCGGGCGTTCATTTTTGGTTAGGGATGTGTTTGCCGCACGTAAAGGTTTATGGAGCAAGGTGTCTTCTTAACCTGTGTAAGGACACCGTCGCTTTCATGCCGGTACGAGTAGAAGACATTGCGGTCGCTGTGCGGCCTGTACCCACAGCTGCGACCGTGTCAGCGGTCTTTACGCGGTTGCTCGCCCATCCTGATGTATTTGCCGTGCCGATTGTCAGCGATGGCGCTGCGCTGGGCATGGTCTCGCGCCGGTCCGTGTTCGAGGCGCTTGCAACCCCCAGCGCCCGTCAAGCCAATGGCACCACACGCATTACCGAAATCATGATCGAGCATCCCATCATGTGCGAGGCTGGAACACCGATCGGCCTGGTGGCAAAGCTCGCCGCGGACGGCTCGACCTCGGCGCTGACCGATGGCGTGATCGTCCTGTCTGACGGCAAGTATCTCGGCCTGATCAGCCCCGCGGCGATGCTCTCCGCCGTCGCACTGGAAAACGCCGCCCGCGCCCGCGCCATGCAGGTCGCCCAAAAGCGGCTACAGAAATCACGGACGGATACGGGCGCCTTCGAACAAGAGAAGGCACGCTTCCTGGCATTTGTCGGGCATGAGATCCGCACGCCACTGACCGGCATTCTCGGCGTTGCTGACCTGTTGCAGGACAGCGTGAGCGGCGGTGAGCCGAAACGCCTCGCGCGCACCATTTCGGAAAGCGGGCACCATCTCGACCGACTGCTGAGCGACCTGCTCGATCTGTCACGCCTGGAAGCTGGCAAGCTCACCGTGAACAATGCGCCGTTCGACCTGCACGATTTCGCGAACGAGGCGCGCGACCTCTGGCAGTCGCGTATTGCTGGCAAACGGCTGGACCTGCGCATCAAGGTCGCCGGCGGCGCTGTGGCAAGGCTGGAAGCCGACGCGATGCGGCTGCGCCAGATATTGTTCAATCTGATGAGCAATGCGCTGAAATTCACCGAGCGCGGATATATCGGCGTCGAGCTGTCCACATTCGAAGCCGCGGGAAACCTTAAATTGCGCATGACGGTGGAAGACACGGGCTGTGGCATCACCGATCTCGACAAGGCGCGCCTGTTCGAAGCCTTTGAACAGGCCAATGCCTCTACCGCCGCCACGCATGGCGGATCCGGCCTGGGTCTGTCCATTGCCAAGGGGCTGGCCAAGCGTCTCGGCGGCGAAATCCTGCTGACAGACAATCCCAATGGCGGATCAATCTTTACCGTCACCATGCCCGTCGAACGGGCGGGGCCGCGGCTTGCGGTCACCGGTGCGCCGCCGAAGCCGCGCATGCGCGCCTTCGATCTCGGCCGCATCCTGCTGGCCGAAGACCATGCCGTCAGCGCCCTTGTCGTCACCCGCGCCCTGTCAGCCGCCGGCTGGCAGGTAGACTCGGTCCAGACCGCCGAAGACGCGATCGACCGCGCCGCGACCAACACATATCAGGCCATCCTGACAGATATTCACCTGCCGGGGGCCACCGGCGACGAGGTCCTCAAGGCCATTCGCGATGGGCGAGGCCCGAATGCACTTGCGCCGGTCATTGCGGTGACCGCGGATGTCAGCCCGGAGCGCCGTCTGGCATGCGAAGAGGCGGGCTTCACCACAATCATCGAAAAGCCGATCCGGCCGCGTGCGCTGGTCGCGACGCTTGTCGACATCCTCCTTGCGGATCGCGCAGCAGCGGCCGAAGCAGACCACCGCCAATTGGCCTGATCCGGGCATGACGGGTCACACGCCTGCGCAAGACCAGAAACCAAGCCTGATGACCGCCATAGGGCGAGGGCTTCGATTTCGGTGTCCCAAATGCGGGCAGGGGCGGATTTTCCGGGCTTACCTGAAACAGGCCGATGCGTGCGATCATTGCGGCGAACCGCTTGGCAGCATTCGCGCCGATGATGGCCCGGCCTGGTTGACCGTCCTGTCGCTCGGTCCGTTCCTCGTGGCAATAACCTTCTTTGTATCGTTCGGCCACTTCCCGCTCTGGGCGGCTCTGCCGGTGGCCGCCATCGCCGTCACTGGGGCGGTGCTCCTCCTGCTTCCCCGCATCAAGGGTGCCTTCATCGCGGCGCTCTGGGTCTCCGGTATGGGCAATGGGGCAGGGACGGCCGATTGAGGGCCCGGAATTCTCCTGCATCGCGTGCAGGCCGGGTGCTTGCGGAGGCGGGAAACCGCGTGTATGAGGCGCGCTTCGCAACAGCGAAACGGTTCGGTAGCTCAGCTGGTTAGAGCGCGCGACTCATAATCGCGAGGTCGGGAGTTCAAGTCTCCCCCGAACCACCATTCCTTCTGAAAATTGGTAGTAACTGTAGGCAGTGGCGTGGACCAGAGCGTATTACTGTTCGGTCGGTGTCCCTTTATCCGGCGTTTGGTCAGAGATATCCGGTAGTGCATCCAAAAAGTCTGGTTCGATCCGTGGTGGTTGGTCTGAGGTGAGCAAGTCCGGCCGAATATAGGGAATGAATAACTGTCGATCCTGACTTTGGAGCCAAAGTGCCACACGGTTGAGCGCTGGTATTTCAAGAATCCGCAAGTCGAACTGTTCGTCAGAGTGTTCAAACTCTTCTTCTGCGAGAAGCAATGCCTGATTTAGCAGGCGTGCCGGTGCCCCGCGGCTGACATGATTGAACGCAGCCAGAGAGTCTTCCTCGATCAATTCATCCGCGTCGACATCAGCGGTGCCAACGGGCTCGTTTCCTTGCCAAATGAGATATCGCCAACTAGTCGGTTGCAGATTGGGGCGCAGCTCGTGCCCTGCAAGTTCTTCAAGACTCACGGAATAAACGGGGAGGGGTTCCAGCAGCTCTTCTGGTTCCATTGCGCGCTCCTCACCGCCCAATGGTGACAGAATGTTGGTGGCGTCCTGAATTTCCGTTAGAGCCGTTTCGACCAGTTGGGTCGCGTCTGGGCCAGTGGATTTTCTAATACCCATATTAACCTCCCAAAGC
>NZ_DFME01000111.1:29059-29561 GCF_002375605.1 Hyphomonas sp. UBA3601
CCATATTAACCTCCCAAAGCTTCCGGAAATTCAAGTATACCCTCACGCGCCATCTCCTCTAGGGTAAAAGCCCTGAGGTCAGCACTCTGGATAGCGCCTCCTGATGCTGAAGGGTTCGTGACAAAATAGCTATGGGTCCATCGGCCATTGGAGCGATATTTCGTTCGGAACTTTGCCTCCGGGAGCGTGGTGCTTCGATGGATCGGGTCGTCGACACTCAGCATGATTGTCCCATCAGACGTAACAGACCATCCGTACACAATGACAAAATGTCCCCCGCCGCCTCTCCACCCGATCCGAACCCCCAATGGGCAGTCCTTCGAGATTTCCGATTTCACAGTAGGAATGTCCGCATCCGTTCCAATCATGCCCCGATACGCATTGACAGTCTTCAGCGCTCGGTCGAGATACCAGGGTTGGTTGCAGGCTAGATCACCACCGGCCGGGCCGCAGCAACTGGTTTCGGACAAGGTCGTGTTCACTATTCTGCATTGGGTCCAGG
>NZ_DFME01000111.1:29707-32996 GCF_002375605.1 Hyphomonas sp. UBA3601
AGTTTGTCTGTTTCTGCGGTTCCATACTAAAAGCCAGGATGGCGCCGCCCCTTGCACCTGCGCCGCCAAGAGCGGAAGAGGTTTTGCGGCGCGTGAAGGGAAGGGAGTTCAAAATCCTTGGCTTGCGCATGGAAATTCCTCTCGTGTCTGTGAGTGTGAGGTCAGGAATACCATCGGGACTGGAAAGTTCGAGGTGGCGCGTCTGCACCGCCCAGTGCATCGTCAGGGGGCGGTGTTCCTGTCACTGTATTCGCGCCAACAGCGGTGAGGTAGATGAGGCAACCATTGACGCCGATCAGGAAAATAACCATAGCCAACGGTTTCGGAGGATTGGCAATGTCTGGCCAGCCGAGGATAAGACTTGTAACTAAGGCCACTACGAACGCAATCCATCGCACTTGTCGTTTGCTGACATGTTGAATGGCATTGGAGATGATCAAAGTGGCTGTTGCCGCTCCAGCCAAACTGGCGACTTCGGTGAACTCCATAAATGTCGATGTATCAGACATCAATCAATGGACCCATGTGGCCTTTATGAGGATTCATCATACATTAACCTGCACCGAAATCAACTTATGGTGGGTGCTTGTTCCCGTGCCTTCTCGAGGGTTTGAAAAATTGGATTTTGATATTTGGTCAGACGATTTCTACGTACTATCCTTTTTTCCATGGAAAGCAGGCTTGTGAATCTGGTCGCCCGTCTTGGCCTTGGCATGGTCTTCGCGCTGGCCTTTGCGCCCTTGGCGGTGGCTGATGAGGCAGCGGCGGAGGCGGCCTTTGTGCGGGGGGAGTATGATACTGCCCGCACGGAACTGTCGGATAGCAAAACTGCAGATGCGCTGGCCTTTCGCGCGCGGGCGCTGTTGGCAGAGGCGATGTCAGGGCCGGCTGACCCACCGGAGGATGTGCTGCACCGGGCATTGGATGACGCCAATGTCGCCCTCATCATGGACCCGGCCCATGCCGAGGGGCGTTTGCAGCGGGCGATTGCATTGTCCCTGATCCTGAGACCGATGAGCACGCGTGAGGCGCGCAAGACCGGCTGGGCGGAAGAGGCGCGAGATCTTGCGCGGGGCGTGCTGGAAGACGAGCCCGGCAATGTCTATGCGCACGGTTTCCTGTCGGTCTGGAATCTGGAAGTCGTCAATCGCGGCGGTCGGATCGGGGCCATGATCATGGGGGCGGGGGTCTCTGACGGACGCGACCATTATGAGGCGGCCATAGCCGCTGCGCCGGATGAGGCGTCGGTTCACTGGCAATGGGCGCGGGCGCTCGCGGCGCTGAATGCGCGCAAGTATCGTGATGAAGTATTGTCCGCGCTGGACGCAGCGCTTGCCGCAGCTGTCGATTCCGAACTCGAGCGCGTCATGCAGGCGCGCGCGGCCATGTTGAAAGCCGAAATGCTGAGAGATGACCGCCGCGCCCAGGAGATCGCGGCGGGTATGCTGTAGGGCGCTATTCCGCGGCGACGGCTTCGGCGTGGGCCTCTTGTTCAGAGAGGAAGCGCTCGGCTTCGAGCGCCGCCATGCAGCCCATGCCAGCGGCTGTGACAGCCTGACGATAGGTCTCGTCTGTGACATCGCCCGCTGCGAAGACGCCGGGGATTTCCGTCGCGGTGGAGTCTGGCGCCGTGATCAGATAGCCATTGTCCTTCATCTCCAGCTTGCCCTTGAACAGCTCGGTCGATGGGGCGTGGCCGATGGCAATAAAGACGCCGTGGACAGGCAGGTCTGTGGTCTCGCCGGTCTCGACATTCTTGATGCGCGCGCCTGTGACGCCAGCCGGGTCGCCGCCGCCGAGGACTTCGTCGAGCACGCTGTTCCAGATGACTTCGACTTTCGGGTTCTTGAACAGGCGGTCCTGCAGGATCTTCTCTGCGCGGAAGCCTTCGCGGCGGTGCACGACCGTGACCTTGGACGCGAAATTGGTGAGGAACAGGGCCTCTTCAACGGCCGTGTTGCCGCCGCCGACGACGAGCACTTCCTTGCCGCGATAGAAGAAGCCGTCACAGGTGGCACAAGCGGAGACGCCGAAGCCCTTGTATTTCTCTTCGCTGGGGATGCCGAGCCATTTGGCCTGTGCGCCCGTGGAGATGACAACGGAATCAGCCGTGTAGGTGGTGCCGCTCTCGCCGACGGCCTTGAACGGGCGCGAGGAGAAGTCGACTTCGGCGATATGATCATTGATCACGTTTGCGCCCATGGCTTCGGCGTGTTCCTGCATCTTCACCATCAGGTCCGGGCCCTGGATTTCGGTGAAGCCGGGATAGTTCTCGACCTCGGTCGTGATGGTCAGCTGGCCACCGGGCTGCATGCCGGTCACCACGGTCACATCGCGCATGGCGCGCGCGCCATAGACGGCGGCGGTCCAGCCAGCGGGGCCAGAGCCGATGATCAGGATTTCGGTGTGTTTCGTGTCAGCCATTGCGAAGGATCCGCCATCTGTTCTTGTCATATCGGCCCGGCATATGGGGCCTGCGGCATGAGCCTTAAAGTGCTGCGGGCATCATATCAATGTGAACACTGCCCGGCGGGGCCCAAAGCCCCGTTATTGCCGTCGCAGACGACTTCGACCGTGGCATGGAAGACATCGAACCGGTCAGCGAGGCGGGCCTTTACCGCGCGGCGCAGCTGGTCAGGATCGGCGCCGGGGGCAGCGGTGACTTCCAGCGTGATCAGGGGCTTGGATTCGGTCAGGGCCCAGGCATGGAAATGGGCCACGCCCGCGATGCCGTCGATCTCGGCCAGCAGGTCGGCCTGTATGTCTTCGGGATCGAGCCCGGCAGGCGTGCCTTCCAGAAGGATATGGCCGGACTTGCGGGCAATGCGCACCCCGGCGATGAGGACCAGCAGAGCCACCAGCGCTGACAGGATGGGGTCGGCGGCCATCCAGCCGGTGGTCATGATGATGATCGCCGCGCCAATGGCCGCGATCGAGCCGAGCAGGTCGCCCGCGACATGCCAGAGCGCCCCTTGCAGGTTCAGGTCTTCCTTGCTGCCGCCATGCAGGATGGCAAAGGCAAGAATGTTGACGAGCAGGCCGCCCACGGCGACGGCCATCAGCACGCCTCCCATCACATCAACCGGATCCAGCAGGCGATGCACGGCTTCCCACATGATCCAGCAGGCCAGCGCGACCAGAAGGATGCCATTGGTGAAGGCGGCGAGAATCTTCATCCGCGCAAAGCCGTAGGAGCGCTGCGGATCGGCCGGGCGTTCGGCCAGCTTGTACCCCACCCAGGCGAGGGCCAGCGAGCCGGCATCGGTCAGCATGTGCGCGGCATCGGCCA
>NZ_DFME01000076.1:0-1201 GCF_002375605.1 Hyphomonas sp. UBA3601
AGCTGGGCGGGGCTCGCCGCCTCCCTTCAGGCCGAGGCCGCGATTGGCGACAGCTATGCCTGGGTGAATGCAGTGCGCGCCCTGACCCGGCCCGTGCTGACCTTGTTGCTGTGGCTCATCACCTGGTTGGTCTTTGTGGCCTCGCCGGAGGCCGAACAGGTCAAGATTGTGGAAACTTCCACCTTTGCCGCAACGGCAGCCACCCTCTGGTGGTTCGGCGATCGCGGAGCGCAGCGCACGGCGCGTTGACGTTCCGCATCGCGCCGGTCCATCCTGCCGGAAACACTGAAGGGCAGGCGACATGGGCGACTATATTCTCGTCATTGATGAGGGCACCACTTCCACGCGAGCGATTGTATTTGACCGCGATCTGAATGAGGTCGCGCTCGCACAACAGGAAGTGCCGCTGTCCTATCCGAATGATGGTTGGGTCGAGCAGGACGGCGAGGAGATCTGGGACAAGACGGTGGATGTCTGCCGTAAAGCGATCGCCGAGGCGGGCGGTGTGGACCGCATTGCCGGGATTGGTATCACCAACCAGCGTGAGACGACGCTGGTCTGGGATCGCGCAACGGGCAAACCCATCGCGCCAGCAATCATCTGGCAGGACCGTCGCACGGCCGAGACGTGCGAGGCTTTGCGCAAGGCGGGTCATGAGGCGGCGGTTCAGGACGAGACCGGTCTGCTGATCGATCCCTATTTTTCCGGCACCAAAATTGGATGGGTGCTCGACAATGTGGAGGGTGCCCGAGCCCGCGCCGAAGCAGGCGAACTGGCTTTCGGAACCGTAGAGAGCTTCCTGATCTGGAAACTGACCGGAGGCAATTCGCACGTCACCGATGTCACCAACGCGTCGCGAACATTGCTTTATCGGCTTGGGCTCGGAGATACTGGAGGCTGGAGCGGCAAGATGTGCGCCACGCTGGGTGTGCCGATGAGCATATTGCCGCAGATTCGACAGAATGCTGATGATTTCGGCACCAGCGAGGAAAGCCTCTTCGGCAAGGCGCTGCCGATCCTGTCCGCGGCGGGCGATCAGCAATCGGCGCTTGTGGGGCAAGCTTGCCTGGAGCCCGGTACCGCCAAGATCACTTATGGCACCGGGGCGTTTCTCGTGGCTAACTGCGGTACCATTCGTCCGCAGTCGGCAAATCGCTTGTTGGGCACGGTCGGCTATGAAGTGGCGGGCAGGGGTGCGATT
>NZ_DFME01000076.1:1322-7342 GCF_002375605.1 Hyphomonas sp. UBA3601
CTGCGATGGCCCTGGAGGGCTCAATCTTCAATGCCGGAACCATAGTGCAATGGCTGCGTGACGATTTGCGCCTGATCGAGGATGCGGCCGAAAGTGCGGATGTGGCGGCGGCGCTCAGTGGCAATGGCGGGGTCTATATCGTTCCGGCCTTTACCGGGCTTGGCGCTCCGCATTGGGCGGCCGATGCGCGCGGCACGATCAGCGGCATTACCCGCGCCACCAAGGCCGAACATCTGGTGCGGGCGGGGCTGGAATCTGTCGCCTATCAGACGCGTGACTTGCTCGATGCTTTTGAAGCTGATGGCGTTGCGATCAAGGAACTGCGTGTCGATGGGGGCATGGTGGCGAATGACTGGTTGATGCAGTTCACGGCCGACATTTGCGAGCGTCCGATCCTGCGGCCTGACTATCGCGAGATGACGGCGCTTGGGGCCGCAGCTCTGGCGGCTATGCAGCTTGGATGGTTGGCTGCCGACGCGTGGGCCAGCCGCACTGTGCCCGGCACCCGGTTCGAACCGAAAATGGAAAAGACTGCTTCGGCCCGTTTGCGACGCGGCTGGGCGACGGCGCTTCGCAAGACGCTGGCCTGAGCGTCTATCAAGCGAAAACAAAAAAAGGGCGGACACGAGGTCCGCCCTTTTCTCATTTGTCGTTTGCGATCACTTACATGCCGCAGGTATTGGTCAGGAAGGTCTCGATTTCTTCCAGAACCTGTTCCTTGTGCTCAGGCAACCATTTGGCGCTCTGGTGACCCATCTGCTTCATGACAAGAAACTTGCTGTCAGGCTGCTTGTCCTTGATGGCATTGTAGAAGTCGCGGCTGTGGAAGATCGGCACGCGGACATCGTAGTCACCATGATAGATCAGGATCGGGATGTTGATCTTGTCCGTGTTCTTCATCGGGTCCATGCCCTTGACGGTGTCACCCTGAACAATGCGCTGGATGCGATTGTCGCCCCATTCATTGCCGAGCTTTGCAAGGTTCGAAACGCCGGCCCCAGCAATGGCACATTGGTAAGGGCTGTTCGGACGAACGGAAGCGGCAAATGCTGCAAACCCGCCATAGGAATAGCCATGAATGGCGATCTTGTCGGCATCGACATAGCCATTCTCAACCAGCCAGGCTGCGCCATCATCCTTGTCGTCCTGCATCTTCTGGCCCCATTCGCCGTCGCCAGCGCGCCAGAGTGCACGGCCCCAGCCATCACTTCCGCGATATTGCGGCTGCATGATGATGTATCCGCGGCTCGCGAAATACTGCGTCCAGCCTGACGAATCAAACCCGGCGCTATCACGGGCCCAGGGACCACCGTGCGGCACGATGATTGCGCCTTTGGCCTTCTGGCCTTCTTCAAAGCCGGCGGGCAGGGTGATGATCGCGGGGATCTGCAGGCCGTCGCGTGCAGAATAGTAGACGAACTTCGACTTGCCGAGATCCTCTACGTCGATCCACGGACGCTGGGATCCGATGACGGCGACCTTGGACTTGTCGACCAGCAGGAAGTAAGCGGGCGGCATGTCGGCGGCGCTGACCGCAAAGAGGACGCGATTGCGATCTGCCGTATAGTCGCTGATAGCCACATTCTTGCCCGGGAAGGCCGCATCCAGACCATCCTGAATGCTCTTCATCTCAGGATCGAGCCAATAGGTTTCCTGAACAGGGCCGCTGTAGGTAAATCCAAGAATGGCACCGAAGTCCTGCGCGCGATCAGAGAAGATCATGCCCGAGGCGTTGAACTCGGGATGTGCGAATACGGGATCGTCACTGAACGAGTCTGTGGACGCATCATACAGATAGATCGCGACCTTGTCGTCGAACTTGTCGGTCGCGACAAAGTAGTTTTCGGTATCGTTCTGCTTGCCGAGCACTTCCATATTGAAGCGATTGGCAATTTCGGTCGTCAGTGGCTCTTCTATCCGGAAATTGCCGTCATTATCCAGCAAGCTGATATATTGGCGCCAGGCACCATTTTCGTATTCGAGTTCCGTCCGTGCAACAGGCTCACCGGTTCGGGTGCTGACTTCAATTTGCTGCGTATCGCTTGCCTTGAAGAGGAATTTCTCGCGGCCATTCGAAAGATCATGTTCGAAATAGCTTGTTCCGTTCTTCGTGGAGGTACGGCGAAGGACGATCTTGGTTGGATCGAGCGGAAGCAGTGAGGCAATGCCGGTATCGCCTTCCAGTTCGAAACAGCGGAGCAACATCTTGTTTGCGCCAATTTCAGCGCGGCCATCCGGGAGGTCATCAATCTTCTTGATGCGCTCGTTCCCCATATAGACCTTTTGAAGGTATTTCTTGGTCGAGCCGGTTGTCTTGCCTTCGCCACAGCCTTCAAGGGCGCCGATATAGGGCTGGACCGTGAACCAGAGGGACTTCTTGTTCTTCAGCGCGCTTGCCCCGTAGAATTTGGTCTTTCCGCTGGAAGGCGTGATGTTCGAAGGGACGAGCGGCTTGGTGGTATCAATCTCGCCAGACAGGTCCCAATAGGCTGCTGCGCGCGCATCGCCATCCTTCGAGGGATCAGCAATCACGCCGACCAGCATGTCACCCTCAAGTGACATGGAGACGCTGGAAACCGACGGGAATTTCGCGAAGTCTTCTGCGGTCACCGGTTCAGCCTGTGCGGCCAATGATCCCGCAAGCGCACTGATCATACCAGCCGCCAAAATGCGATAGCGCATCAATGTATTCCTCCGAATTGGTTATGTTTACTATTTAAGTCGGGGCGGGGAGCGTCAAGCACGGTCATGCACTTATGCGACAAGAACCCGTCCGCAACTTATGGGAGCATGGCAAGATTGTGTCCCAAACAACACAGTTTGGTGGCAGAAAGTGCCTCGTGGGTGAAATTTGTGTCATGAAATCTTGTCACTTCCAAAACCGACGTTCAACGTAGCGGCAAGGCCTGCTGTAAATGCGGGTGCTGGGTGGAAAACACCGGGCTAATAGGTGAGCAAAAACATATTTCAGGGGAAATACTGATGAACAAACGACTGTTCCGTCGGTCGGTTTTCGGCAGTGTCGCTGTAGGCGCACTTGTCATTTCCGGCGCGGCTCAAGCCCAGGACGCAGATGCAGAATCTGAAGACGTTCTGGAAATCATTGACGAGGCTCCTCAGGATGAGTCCCGCCAAGAGAAGATCGTGGTTACCGGCTCCCTGCTGGCTCGCGATTCATTCTCCTCGTCTTCGCCGATTCAGGTGATCACGGCCGAAGTCGCAACGCTCGAAGGCCTGGTCGATACGGCCGCGCTTCTGCAGGGCTCTTCGCTCGCATCGGGCTCGACCCAGCTGAACAACACATTCCAGAATTTCGTCACCAATGGTGGTGTCGGTACGCAAACGCTCGACCTTCGCGGTTGTGGTGACACGCGTACGCTGGTTCTGGTCGACGGTAAGCGCCCAGGCGCTTCAGGTACGCGCGGCGCAGTTTCCGCACTCGACCTGAACGTCGTTCCACAGTCCATCATCTCCCGCGTTGAGATCCTCAAAGACGGTGCTTCGACCATCTATGGTTCGGACGCTGTTTGCGGCGTGGTCAACATCATCACACGTGATTCCGTGGATGACCTGGAACTGAACTTCAATGTCACTCAGCCCTTCGAAGAAGGTGGCGAGCAGTATTCCGCCAGCGCGGCATGGGGTTTTGAACTTGGCGACAATGCGGCATTCACCCTGTCGGCTGAGTATCGTCTCTCCGAAGAGCTCGACGCCAGCCAGCGCGATTACCTGTCCTGCCCACGCGATCTCGTGCGTGACCCGCAGACCGGTGGCCTGATTGACCGTCTGAACTATTCGGCTACGGCGACAGACCCGCGCAACACCTGTAGCAATCTGTACCACAATACGGCCATCGACCTGTTCTCAGGTGAGCGTCTCGTGCCTTCCCCGGACGGTGTGACGGGCGCGACGGCTTTCGGTGGTTCGATCCCGGGTTACCGCCCACGCGTCGGTACGGGCTATCTGGCCAGCGGCCAGCCATACTATGAAGACATTCTCGATGCGGCCTTCCTGGACAACTCGGACTTCATCCCGCGCAACGAGAACATTTCTCTCTTCGGCTCTGCCGACGTGACCTTTGCCGGTGTCGAATGGGATACGGAACTTCTCTTCAGCCGTCGTACGACGGACATCGAAGGTTGGCGCCAGTTCTTCCCGATCGTTGGCTCTTCACAAACGCCGTTTGGTGTTCTGCCGCAGTATGGCTACATCGCTGATCCGACCTATTCGAATGACATGAATTCGCTGGTCCAGATCGTGGCACCATTCCCGACGACCGATAAGGTTGAAGTCGACTACTTCTACGGCAGCACGTCGTTCTCCGGCGGCTTTGCTCCGGGCGTTCTCGACGCATGGTCCTGGAAAATCGATGGCACCTATTCGCGCGGCGAAGGTACCTACGAAGGCAACGAGATCCTGATCTCCCAGTCGGGTGACTGGAACTATGATGGCGTCGACTACAACGATGATGGCGTCCCAGACCTGGTTGGTCCTCCAACCATCAACCTGCTGGACCCTGATATCCTCAGCGGTGCTGCTGTAAACGACCTGGTTGCGGCCATTGGTGGCTACCAGACTGGTGAAACGGTCTATGAGCAGACCACTTTGACCGCGGTCGTTGCGGGTGAGCTGTTCGAACTGCCAGCTGGTCCAATCGGTCTCGGCATCGGCGCTGAATATCGCGAATTCAGCATTGATGACACGCCAGGTGAACTGACCCAAAGCGGCGACATCTGGGGTTCTTCGACTGCAGGCCCGACCCGTGGCGAGAACACTGTCACCGAACTGTTCGCTGAAGTCGAAGTGCCGATCTTCAAAGGTCAGCCTTTTGCTGAAGATGTTACGTTCAACGGTTCTGTGCGTGGCTTCGAATACGACATCGGTGGTTCCGACTCGATCTACAAGGTCGGTCTGAACTGGCAGGTCAACCCGATCCTCCGGGCACGTTCGAGCTTTGGTACATCTTACCGTGCACCAGCGCTGTTCGAACTGTTCCTTCAGGACCAGACCGGCTTCGTATCTCAGACCTCGGTCGACCCATGTATCAACTGGGGCGATACCACTAACCAGAACATCCGTACCAACTGTGCAGCCGCAGGTATTCCTGACGACTTCACAGGCGGTCTCGGCGGTTCTGCTCTGATCACGACCTCTGGTGGTGGCGATGAGCTTGAATCCGAATCCGGTGAAACCTTCACCGCGGGTATCATCCTGACGCCGACTTTCGCCAACCTGAACATCGCGATCGACTACTACGAAGTTGAAATTCAGGACCAGATCACAAGCCTGAGCGGTGCTCAGATCGTCGGCGGTTGTTATGCAACAACGACCTTCCCGAACGATTTCTGTGACCTGTTCGAGCGTGATTCTGCGACGTCGCTGACGCCGTTCCAGCTCGACAACATTCAGGCCCTTACCCTGAACGTTGACTCCCAGCAGCAGCGCGGCATCGACCTTGAAGTTCGCTACGAAGAAGACTTCAACTTCGGTACGCTGACTGTCGAAACCTCGATGAACTGGGCTCTGGAGCGTTACATCAACGTCTTCGGTTCGGACTTCGTCTCGGGTGTGGAAGACAACGACTTCAACGGCACAATCGGTTATCCGAGTGTCGTAGGTGATGCGAACATCCGTTTGGACCGCGGCGACTGGACCTATTCCTGGTTCACGAACTTTGTTGGCCGTCAGGACAACAACCGCAACTTCAACGACGACCTGAACGAGCCAGCGGCCTATTTTGGTCTCGAGGGACAGTACAAGGTCTTCACCGAAGCTCAGTTCGAACATGGTGCTTCTGTCCGCTGGACAGGCGACACATGGACGATCACTGGCGGTATCCGCAACATCTTCGACGAAGCGCCACCGCAAGTGTCTGACATTATTCAGACCAGCGCAGGCAACACGCCGCTCAGCGCAACGGCTTACGACTATCGCGGTCGTCGTGCCTTCGTGAGCGTGTCCAAGACCTTCTAGGGTCGAAGACAAGTCCAATATTGCGAAAGGGCGGACCATATGGTCCG
>NZ_DFME01000076.1:7424-12637 GCF_002375605.1 Hyphomonas sp. UBA3601
GCGAAAGGGCGGCCCATATGGTCCGCCCTTTTTGCATTTGAGGCTGAATGCGATGGACAAACAGCCCGCCCGCGCCGGAAGACGCGCGCTCAGTGTCGCTGATTATCGGGAAATTCCTGGTGCCGCGAGGGAGAATTGAACTCCCGGCCTCATCATTACCAATGATGCGCTCTACCACTGAGCTACCGCGGCATTGCAGGAATGGAAAGCGGGCTTTAGCTTATGCAGACTGACATGAAAAGGCCGTTTTGCTGCGAAAAGCACCTCATATGAAAGACAAGGTAACAGGACAGGATAATGCCGCACGCCGGGCCGAGGCTCTGCGGGCGAATTTGCGACGCCGCAAGGCGGCTACGCGCAAGGCAAAGGCGCCCCCGGCTGAGTCGGATCCAGAGAAGAAATGAGCCTGCCGCTCAACTCTCAGGCTTATCTGCGTGGGCCGCACGGCTTTCTCGCTGCGGCCAGGGAAGAGAGCCTGTTCGTTCGGCAGAAACTGCCCTTTCTGGGCAAGTGCACGCTGGTGCTGGGCCATGCTGAATGTCTGGAATTCCTCAAGGATTCGGATCGTTTTGCGGTGGACGCGCGAAACGCCGGGTTTGATTCACCGTTCGGCCTCAGATTTCTGCCCAAATCCCTGAAGACGCTGTCCAACAATCTGCTGTCGCTGGATGACCCTGACCATCTGCGCTTGCGCCGTCTGGTCGACCAGCCCTTCCGGCGCGTCTCGATCGACGCATTGAAGCCGCGTATTCGCGAAACCTGTGATCGGCTGGTGGCGGAGATGGTTGAAGCAGGCGAAGCGGATCTGGTTGAGGGGCTGTGCCGACAGCTGCCATTATTGGTGATCTATGACCTGCTGGGGTTCTCGGGCGAGATTCGAAACAAGCTTGATTCTGTCCTGCATGGCCTGACCGCGACAGCGAACATATTCAATGTGCTGCGCGGCCTGATGAAGCTTGGCGCGGTTCAGAGAATGCTGGCGGAGGAATTCGAGCGCGTCCGGCATGAACCCGGGCCAGGCCTCGTCACCGAACTCGTCCATGCTGAAGCCGATGGCGACCGCATGAGCAATGACGAGTTGGTTGCCATGGTGTTTGTCCTCTTCATCGCCGGACATGAGACGACGAAGCACCTGATCTCGTCAGCTGTCTACACGCTGCTGACCGAGCCGGACGCAGCGGATCAGTATCGGAGCATGGATGACGATGCGCGCGGCATCGCCGTGGATGAGCTCATGCGCTACTGCGCTCCGGTGCAGATGACCAAGCCGCGGCATGCACGCGAGGATCTGGAATTCCACGGCTTGTCAATGAAACGCGGCGAACGCCTTGTTGCCTTGCTTGCGGCGGCCAATATTGATCAGCGTGTGTTTGAGGGCCCTCGAAACCTGGACCTGACCCGCAGGCCCAATCGCCATCTTGGATGGGGTGGCGGGCCTCATATCTGCCTCGGCCTGCACTTGGCACGCGCCGAAGCGCAGGCGGCGCTCGATTGTCTTCTGGACGGCTGGCCGGGCCTCGCCCTGGGCATTGAGCCGGAACAGCTGAAGTGGATTCCGCGCTCCGGCTTGCGGGGGCTTAAGCAACTGCCGGTAATATTTGGATAAAGTCTGTGCAGCCTTGCCACATTCAGGCCCTTCCAAAGCCGCGAAGCGCTGTATAAGGGCAATCCATGGATAAATTGCACATCAAGGGCGGCGCTCATCTGAATGGCCGCATTCCGGTTTCTGGCGCGAAGAACTCCGCTCTGAAGCTGATGGTCGCATGTTTGCTGACTGACGAGCCCATCACGCTTACCAATATGCCGAATCTGGCTGATACGCGCTTCCTTGCGCAATTGCTGGAAACGCTGGGCGTTGAAGTCTATTGGCCGAAGGGCGATTCGACCTGTCATCTGAACGGTGCTGAGCTGAAAAGCACGATCGCGCCATATGATCAGGTCCGCAAGATGCGGGCGAGTTTCAACGTGTTGGGGCCTCTGATTGCGCGTTCTGGCCATGCAACAGTCTCGCTGCCAGGTGGCTGTGCCATTGGTGCCCGACCGGTTGATCTGCACCTGCAGGCTCTGGAAGCGATGGGTGCGGATCTGCGTGTGGAGCAGGGTTATGTGAAGGCCGCCGCCATTCATGGCCTGAAGGGCGCGCACATCAATTTTGCCATGCCGAGCGTGGGTGCGACCGAGCATGCCATGCTGACTGCGACGCTTGCGCAGGGCGAGACCGTTCTGGAGAACGCCGCACGTGAGCCCGAGATTGAAGACTTGGCGGTTTGCCTGAACTCCATGGGCGCGAAGATCACGGGCGCTGGCACGTCCAAAATTTGCATCGAAGGCGTCGAGAAACTGAGCGGCACGACGCATTCCGTCATGCCGGACAGGATTGAGGCGGGCACATATGCCATGGCGGCTGCAGCGGCCGGCGGCGATGTTACGCTGGAGGGCGCTCCGGTGGCGGCCCTTGGTGCAATGATTGGCAAGCTGAGAGAGGCTGGCGTCACGGTCGAGGCCGACGAGGCCGCGGCCACTCTGCGCATCGTGCGGAATGGCTCTCGGCTCAAATCCGTCAGCGTATCGACCCAGCCGCATCCAGGCTTCCCGACTGACCTTCAGGCTCAGTTCATGGCCCTGATGAGCCTCGCGGACGGTACAAGCATTATTCGCGAAACGATTTTCGAAAACCGTTTCATGCATGCACCGGAACTCTCGCGTCTTGGCGCAGACATCACAGTGCGTGGGCAGGAGGCGGTCGTGAAAGGTGTACCTCAGCTGACCGCAGCGCCAGTCATGGCGACAGATTTGCGCGCATCGGTCTCTCTTGTGATTGCAGGGCTTGCCGCAGAGGGGGAGACTGTGGTGAACCGTATCTACCACCTCGATCGTGGATTTGAGCGGCTGGAAGCGAAACTTAACGCCTGTGGCGCTAGCATTGAACGCCGATCCGAGGACGAAGACTAGGAATTGCTCAAGGGGCACTGATGGCTGATCACAAACCACTTCGTCTTCTCGCCGAAACGGCCGAGGATCTGGAAGTCATTTCCGCCGCCATTCAGGACAGTGTCGTGAAAGCGGGGAACCTGAAATATGAGTCCCGCCACAACCGGTTTGCGCTGGAGATAAACCGCTTTCGCTGGGAAGCGGGCGCGAAACGCGGCGACGGCCAGCGTGTGCGGTCGCTGCTGGCCTTCGATGGCGTGCTGGGCGCGAAGACCCGCGCTGTCACCAAGACCGACCCGGAAATGATCCTGTCGCTGTTGCAGGTGACCTTCACCCCGGCAGATGAGCCGCCGGGTGGAAAGATCACGCTGATCTTCGCAGGCGACGGAGAAATCGTCCTTGAGGTTGAAGTTCTGGATGCAACCTTGCTGGACAGTGACTATGTGTGGCCGACGCGCCGCCTTCCGAGCCACGAGCGGCGCCGGAGATAGACATGGTCCGCAGGTTTTTTGCCTCAAACGACGCCTTCAATGGTGAATTCGCCCAGTTCCTGGAGCAGGAACGCGGCACGGGTGAAGACGTTGCGAATACCGTAACGGGCATCCTGAAGGATGTGCAGGCACGCGGCGGCGAGGCCGTGGCCGAATACACGGCCAGGTTTGACGGTCTGCAACTGGACCCATCGACGCTGACATCCGACAATGTGAACCTGCACAGCCTGGCCGCGCAATGCCCGGCTGATTTGCGCGAAGCCATCGATTTTGCACATGATCGGATCGCCACATATCATGCGGCGCAGCGGCCCGCAGACCACAGTTTTACCGACTCAGCGGGAGTAGAGCTCGGCTGGCGCTGGACGGCGCTGGAAAGCGTCGGCGTCTATGTGCCGGGCGGCCGCGCGAGTTACCCCTCTTCGGTCCTGATGAATGTCGTGCCGGCCAAGATCGCCGGCGTTGAGCGCATCGTCATGGTTGCGCCCGCGCCCCAGGGCGAGCTGTCACCCGCGGTTGCATACGCCGCGCTGAAAGCTGGCGTTGAGGAATTTTACCCAATTGGTGGGGCGCAGGCCGTTGGCGCGCTGGCTTTTGGCACGTCAAACATGGCCCCGGTCGACAAGATTGTCGGCCCTGGCAATGCTTTCGTCGCAGAGGCCAAGCGCCAAGTATTTGGCCGCGTCGGCATCGACACGATTGCCGGCCCGTCAGAGATTCTGGTCATCGCAGACCATACGGCAAATCCGGACTGGATTGCCGCCGACCTGCTGTCTCAGGCCGAGCATGATCCCAGCAGCCAGTCGATCCTCATTGTTGTGGACCAGGCTGTGGGGGATTCTGTGGAAGGGGCTGTGGAAAACCAGTTGAAAACCCTGCCCACGGGCGAGCGAGCCCGCGAAAGCTGGATGAACAATGGCGCAATCGTCGTCGCACCTGATTTGCCTGCTGCAGCCTCCATCGCGAACCGCATCGCGGCTGAGCATCTGGAGCTGGCCGTGGAGGACCCGGATGCCCTGTTGCCACTGATCCGCCATGCCGGTGCGGTCTTTCTGGGCCACTATATGCCCGAGGCGCTGGGCGATTACGTCACCGGGTCGAACCACGTCTTGCCGACCAGCCGCGCCGCGCGCTTCTCGTCAGGCCTTGGTCTGTATGATTTTCTGAAACGGATGAGTGTTCAGCGTGTGGGCCCCGAGGGGTTTGCCGCGATTGCGCCCGCCGCCTTGCGCCTCGCCGAGGCAGAGCGCTTGCCAGCCCATGCGCGCTCCATCTCCATCCGCTCCAATCAGGGCACGGACGGGTGAGCAATGATCGGCTCATCGGCGTCGATATCGACGATGAGACCCTGGGCGCATCGGGCCCGGACGCCGAGCATGAGCGCCGCGTTGCCATTTTTGATCTGTTGGAAAGTAATTCCTTCAAGGTGATCGGTCAGGATGAGGGACCCTATCAGCTGAACCTGTCCAAAGCCGAGCGTCGGCTCGTCTTTGCCATTCGTACCGAGGCAGGCGAGGAGGTGCACACTTTCATCCTTTCACTCGGGCCGTTCCGGGGCGTGATCCGTGACTATTTCATGATCTGCGACAGCTATTACGATGCGATCCGAACCCAGTCGCCGCACCAGATCGAAGCCATCGATATGGCGCGGCGTGGCATCCATAATGAGGGTTCAGAACTTCTCGCCGAACGCCTTGAAGGCAAGATCGAAGTCGACTTCTCCACGTCGCGGCGGCTATTCACGCTGATCTGCGCCCTCCATGCCGGCCAAACGCGCGCAGCGGGCTAGGG
>NZ_DFME01000129.1:0-9856 GCF_002375605.1 Hyphomonas sp. UBA3601
TAGCTGGCGGTCTCTTCCGCCAGCCGATCGAACGGCTCTACCAAATCCTCGACAAACCCGGCCAACTCTTCGCCGGACAGACCTCGTTGTAACTCGACCTGCAATGATGTCAGTGCCGCTTGGTATCGTCGTGCCAGACGCGCGGTGTCTGCCGCGTCCGGAAATTCGCCTACGGCCCGCGCAGCGGAGAACCCCGCTTCGAACTCGCCCTTCATCCAGTCCAGATAGTCTCGCGCAGGATCGGCAATCTCGGAATCCGTCGTTGTCGCCTCCAGCAATGTCTTGAGTAGCAGGCAGGCATGCACCCGCACGCTGGATCCATCCTCTGCATAGGCGCGCAGAAAGCTGGTCAGGCCATGCAGAGGCGAAGCTGCCTCTGCCATGTGCGCGCGAAACCCGGCTTGCATCTTCTCGAAGTATCGCTCCATCGCCGCAAGGAACAGGGCCTGCTTGCTCTTGAACGCGGCATAGATGCTACCCGGCCGCATATTCAGGGCGTTTTCGAGATCCTTGAGCGAGGTCGCATGATAGCCCTTCGCCCAGAACAGGCGAATGGCGGCTTCCAGCGCGGCATCACGATCATAGGCAGGCATACGTGTCATGTTCTCAAGATAGGGCCGCAAACCGGTCTTGTCTCGCCTTTCCGCTCACATTTGAGTGATCGCTCAAAAAAGATCTTGGTTTCACAGCGCGGCCTCCCAGATGAGGTGGGCCCCGACGAACGGGCACACAATCATCCAATGCAAGGAGCCCCCCCGGATGACCGAATTTACTCGCCACACCGAAGACACCGCCCCCGCAGAAAGCCGCGAGATCCTCGCTGGCGCCAAGAAAAGCATGGGCATCGTCCCGAACCTCTACGCCGTCATGGCCGAGGCACCGGGCCTGCTGAAAGCCTACAAGGAACTGGGTGATCTGTTCCAGGCATCCAGCTTCGACAAGGATGAGCTGACCGTTGTCTGGCAGGCCATCAATGTCGAGCATAACTGCCACTATTGTGTCCCGGCCCACACCGCCATCGCGGGCAGCATGGGTGTCAGCCAAGACATTACTGATGCCCTGCGCAACGAAACGCCCCTGCCAAGCGACAAGCTCGAAGCGCTCCGCACCTTCACGCTCAGCGTCGTGCGCAATCGCGGCAATGTCGATGACGCCGCCGTGCAGGCTTTTCTCGATGCGGGCTACACCCAGCGCCAGATCCTCGAAGTCGTGCTGGGCGTCTCCCAGAAGACCATCTCGAACTACACCAATCATCTGGCGCAGACGCCGGTGGATGCGCCATTCGCAAAATTTGAATGGCACAAGGCCGGCTAACCCGCCGCCTTGACCTGGCCGGTGCGGTCCCCCTCCCGCACCGGCCCCTTTGTTCCTGGCCTCATGCCCCTTGCCCCACAGCGCAACGCTTGGAATGTAGGGGCATGACCAAGCTTCTCATCATCTATCATTCCCGCACCGGCGGCACGCGCCAGATGGCCGAGGCCGCCGCAGGCGCTGCACGCGACGAAACCGACACATTGCTGAAGCGGGCGGAAGACACCGGCCCAGAAGACCTGCTGACCGCTGAGGGTTATCTCTTCGCAGCGCCGGAAAACCTCGCGGCCTTGTCGGGCGAAATGAAGGAATTCTTCGACCGCTGCTACTATCCCGTCCTCGGCAAGATCGAAGGCCGGCCCTATGGCCTGATGATCTGCGCCGGTTCGGATGGCGAGAATGCAGCGCGTCAGGCGGCCCGCATTGCCACCGGATGGCGGCTGAAACAGGTCCAACCACCCCTGATCATCTGCACGCACGCCCAGACGGAAGCGGAAATCCTCGCGGAAAAGACGATGCCCGAAGAAGACCTCGCCAAATGCCGCGAGCTTGGGGCTGCCCTCGGCGCAGGGATCGAGATGGGGGTTTTCTGACATTCCCTGTGCCCGTCCAAGGCTCCTGCTATCCCCCAAACCAGCCGCACAAACCCTTGAAATTGCTGGCGATCAAAAAACTTTATCCCACCCCTCCGTGCTCGGCCTATAATGCACGTCATGACAGACCCGCGTCACGCCCGCTATTATGCCTTTGTCTGGCCACTCTTCTGGCCCTGGCTCTGGCTGAATCTGCGCCGGCTCGAAGCCTGGCAGGAGGAGACCGGGCGCACTGTGCTGCTGCGCATTGACCGCTTCGGCAACATCTACATAACGGCGATGGCGGATGCGCCCAACCCACAGCGCTATCAATACACCGCGCCGGTGATCCCGGCATGGGAGCGCCCGTTACGCTGGAGCGATCTGCCCGAAAATCTCGTCACGGGCCTGGTCCCGCTCGCAAAATGCTGTGCGGCAGCGGTGACACAGGCGAAAGCCGTCACCATCTCAGGAACCTCATCTGTTGCTCCCGACACATCCTGATACGGATGACCTGACCAAATTCAAATCGACCCAACCGGAAGGCCACCTCCTCGCCGGCCATTCCTGTTGCCTGAAACGAAAAACGGCGGACACCCACTCTGGGTACCCGCCGCTTTGAATTCGAAAACTCGGAAGAAATTAGGCAGCTTCGCCGATCTTTACCAGTTCGATGTTGAAGGTCAGGTCTTCGCCGGCCAATGGATGGTTGGCGTCCAGCGTTACAGATTCCTCTTCAACGGCAGCCACTGTCACAGGGATCACTTGCCCGTCCTGGGTCTGCATCTGAAGGCGTGAGCCAACTTCCAGCGGAATCTCCGCCGGAATATCTGCGCGAGGCACATCCTGGCGCATGGCCGGGTTCATCTGACCATAGGCGTCATCACACGCTACATTAACGGTCTTCTTGTCGCCAACGGTCATGCCCGGAATGGCAGAGTCGAGGCCAGGTATGATTTGGCCGGATCCGACTTCGAATGTCAGCGGCTCGCGCCCTTCTGAACTGTCGAATGTGGTGCCGTCATTGAGGGTGCCGGTGTAATGGATGTGTACGGTATCGCCCGTTTTCACTTGCGTCATGGTCTCGCTCCAATCGTGGTGGGTGGAATTTCAGAGGCCGCGTCGCGCGCACGGGTGCTCCGTTGAACTGAGGCCATACCTAGGGCTTCTGAGGCATATGTAAACCCGCCGAGCAGCAAATGGCCCGGCGGCGTGCCGGGCCAGTACATTGATCAGTATACGAAAACTGCTTTGACGTTGACGAATTCCTTCATGCCAAAGCCGCCATGTTCCCGGCCAAATCCGGAATCCTTCACGCCCCCAAACGGCATGTTTGGAGCGGCAATGCCAAACCCGTTGATCCTCACCATGCCGGTGTCGAAATGATTACAGGCCAGCTCAATCGCGCGGTCTTCATTGCGCGAGAAAATGCCGCCGCCAAGGCCATACCGGCTGTCATTGGCAATCCGCATCGCATCGTCATCATCCTTGGCGCGGATCACCGAAGCCACGGGACCGAACAATTCGTCGTCATAGGCGGGCTGGCCCGGCGCCACATCGGTCAACACGGTCGAGGGATAATAGGCGCCCTGCATGTCAGGGATTTCACCGCCACAGCGAATGGTCGCGCCTTTTTCAACACTGTCCTTGACCTGGTCATGCAGAGTTTCACGCAGGTCAGCGCGGGCCATTGGCCCCAGATCACTGTCTTCGGCAAACGGGTCGCCGAGCTTGATGTCCGCCATTGCCTTCACGAATTTCTCGGTGAACTCATCATAGACTTCCTCAGTCACAATGAAGCGCTTGGCGTTCACGCAAGTTTCGCCATTGTTGAACAGGCGCCCTTTCACGCATGTCTCGACGGCGAGGTCCACATCGGCATCTTCCAGCACCAGATAAGCGTCGTTCGAGCCAAGCTCCAGCACAGTCTTCTTCAGTGCCTTGCCGGCTTTCTCACCCACCACGCGGCCGGCGCCGTCACTGCCGGTCAGGGTCACACCGCGTACAAGGTCATTCTCGATCACGGCATCGGACTGGTCATGCGAGATCAACAGAACGGTGAAGAGATGTTTCGGCAGGCCTGCGGCTTCATAAATATCGCGCAGCATCAATCCACTGCCCGTACAGGTCTCAGCGTGCTTCAGCAGAACACCGTTGCCCGCCATTAGGTTGGAGATGGAATAGCGGATCGCCTGATAGAGTGGGAAGTTCCAAGGCTGGATGCCATAGACGATGCCAATCGGGGAATAGGTCACAATGCCTTTGCGACCCGACATGATATCGCGTTCTTCACTGGCCAGCTCTTTCGGGCCCTGCTCAGCAGTATAGTCGCAAATCCCGGCGCACAGTTTCACTTCTTCCTGCCCATCGCGATAGAGCTTTCCCATCTCCTTGGTCATAAGCTCGGCATAGTCATCGACATGCTTGCGCAACTCATCGCCGATGGCCTTGATGACTTTCGCGCGGTCTTCGAGACTGCGCTGGCGCCAGTCTTGGTAGGCAGCTTGGCACTGCTCGATAGCGAGCGCCATCTCGTCATCACTCATGCGGGGATAGGTCTTCAGCGTCTCGCCGGTGGCCGGGTTGATCGTCTTGAGAAGGTCGGTCATGCAGGGGGATCTCCAATCTTGCTTTCACAAGTTAAACGACCCGCCCCGCTGGCAGTTCCGATCACATTCCCGTTAGATACAGCCAGATTATTCCGGCCACGTATCGTAATTCTCTTTCATGTAAGAGAATCCATCCTCGACGATCTCGCGCAGAACCTCCATGTCGACGTCAGCGAGCTTGTTGATGTAAAGACAGCTCTTGCCGACCTTGTGCTTGCCCAGCCGGGCGAGCTTGTCGCTCATATCGCGATATCCCGGCATGATATACAGGACGAGATTGGCTTTGCGCGGCGAGAATCCCGTGATCAGCATGTCGCCTTCGCGACCGCTGTCATACTTGTAATGATATCGGCCATACCCCACCAGGCTCGGTCCCCACATCCGGGGTGTATAGCCCGTGACTTCCTCGAACCAGCCCAGCAATTTTTCGCCATCAGCGCGGCGCGTGGGATGCTCGACCGCCGCGACGAATTCCGCTGGCGAAACTGGGGTCGGCTTGGTCTTGTTGTCCGATTTGGCCATGTGCCCCTCCCTGACCGGACGAGCCTAGCCGACCGACACCTCAGCGCCAAGGTCCAGCCAAAGGATCAATGCGGTGGCAGCGGCCAGCAGCAGGATCGAAAGTCCCGCATTGATCCACACGGCCCGGTCGGCATTCTTCTGGTCTATCCAGGCACGCGGCCGGATCTTCCGCAGCCGGAACACGATCAAGGCCGCCAGAACCAGGGCCACCACATTCAGAGACAGGAGCAAGCCTGCCCGCAATGCCAAAGTCCAGTGACCTGCTCCCACAAAAAGACCCAGCGCCGCACCCGGCGGCAGCAAGGCAGCGGCGACCATCACGCCGACCAAAGCCGAGGCCTGCCCGCGCGTCAGGGACAGGGCCGCCGCACCACCAGCCGCCATGGCAAGAGCCAGCCCGTCCAGACGCACTTCAGCGCGTGACATCAGCTCCCGGCTTTGCAGGTCAATCTGGAGGACAAACGACAATAGCCATGCACAGACAAGCGCGATCGCGATTCCGGACCCCAGCGTGATCGAGGCCCGCTTCAGCAGTTTGAAATCGCCCAGCGCAGCGCCCATCGAAAAGCCAAGTACAGGCCCCAACAGAGGCGCGATCACCATGGCGCCGATCACAGCGGCGATGCCGTCAGAGTTCAGGCCAATCGCCGCCACAATGGTCGACAGCACGACCATGATGATGAAATCCCGGTCCAGCCGCGCGCCCGTGGAGACATCGGAATAGATCTCTTCCCGCGTCGCCTGAACCCGTTTGTCGGCCTTCTGGTCCGTCGCCTCTTCAATGTTTGGCGCAGTCGCCTCCACCGGAAGCACGGTGATCCGGAAATCATCGCACGTATCCAGCGCGGTCTGGATATTGTCGATCAGTGACTGGCCACTGCCTTCCCGCATGAAGACAGAGATCAGCTTGCGATCCTTGCGCTCAGTATCCTGAACATAATAATCGATCGGGTCGGCCGCTTTCACCGCCCGGATTACGGTATCGTAGCGTTCGTCATTCGGCAGGTGAACTTCCAACAGGCGCATGATTATCTACCCGCGATTCAAGCGTGCGATCAGGCTGGACGTGTCCCAGCGCTGGCCACCCATGGCCTGAACATCTGCGTAATACTGGTCGACCGTCGCCGTCAGCGGCAGGCTCGCCCCATTCTCCCGCGCGGCTTCCAAAGTGATACGCAAATCCTTGCGCATCCAATCGACCGCGAAGCCGTGTTCGAAGTGGCCTTCGACCATTGTTTTCCAGCGGTTCTCCATTTGCCAGCTCTGGGCGGCCCCGCCGCTAATCGCTGCGATCACTTTCTCCGCGTCGAGCCCGGCCTTCTCGGCAAAGTGCAGGCCCTCCGACAAGCCCTGGACGATGCCAGCAATACATATCTGGTTGACCGATTTGGCCAGCTGGCCCGCGCCACTCTCACCGATCAGCGTCATATTCTTGCCGTAGGCCGCCATCACCGGTTCGGCAGAATTGAATGCCTTCTCTTCGCCGCCACACATGATGGTCAGCTTGCCATTGACCGCACCGGCCTCGCCGCCGCTGATCGGCGCATCCAGAAAGCGCGCGCCCTTCATACGGCAGCGCTCATCCAGTTCGCGCGCAAGATCCGCTGACGCCGTTGTATGGTCTACCACGATCATGCCCGCGCCGAGGCTGGGCTCCAACTGGTCGAAGACGGCACGAACATCCGGATCATCGCCCAGGCACAGGAAAACATATTCAGCGCCGAAAGCTGCGGCCGCCGGGTCCTTTGCGACCTCGCCCTTGTGCTGGGCGGTCCAATCCAGGCTCTTGGCCTCTGTCCGGTTCCAGACAGTCACTTGATGGCCCTTGGCCGCCAGATGCCCCGCCATATGGAAGCCCATCACCCCCAAGCCAAGAAACGCCGTTTTCGCCATGCCAGATCTCCGTGTGTCCTGCGGACCCAATTAGATTGAATTTCAGGGAAATCACACCCTTTGTTCTCAACGCCCATAAACCAAGCCCTGCTACAAACCGGGTTCCTGTCAGAATGAAGGAACACGAAGCGCATGGCGATTGCCACCACTCATACGCAACGCTTTCCGGGCAGAAGGCCCGCTGCGCCCCGTCGCAAGATGGGGACATGGAAGATGGCTTATGCCGACTTCCTGACCGCGCTGATGGCCTTTTTCCTTATGCTCTGGCTGGTCAGTGGCGTCTCCCCGGATTCGCGGAGCATGATCGCCGACTACTTCACAGGCAAAGACACGGCCGCCGCAAACGGTCCGCTGGTGGAAATTCGCCAGTCCGAGACGTTTCGCCTTTACGAGACGCTGCGAACAGACGAGTCGCTCGCGGCCGCCGGAAACAATCTGCAACTGATTCAGGCACCAGACGGCATTCGTCTCAACCTGGTTGATACCGATGCCCGCCCCTTGTTTGCCAGCGAAAGCGGCGCCCTGACCGAAGCGGGCGAAGCGCTGACCCTTCAGCTTGGCCAGGCCATTTCTGGCCTTGCAGGGCCAATCACCATTGAGGGCCACACGGACGCATTTCCCTCGCTGGACGCGAATCGCACCAATTGGGACATCTCTTCGGAGCGCGCGAATGCTGCGCGGCGCATCCTCGTCTCGGCAGGCGTTTCCACTGATCGTGTACGCGCCGTAACAGGGTTGGCCGACACCAGACCTCTCAATCCGGGTGAACCGCACTTGTCAGCCAATCGCCGGATAAGCATATTGCTACATTCTGACGGCTAGTCGTTCTGGCGACGTGTCGGGGCGTGCTGATGAACCGGAGCCGTAATGCTATCTGAATTCGTCCAAACTTGGCCGATGTGGGCGAGCCTCGCCATCGTCTGCGCCGCGATCACGTTCTACATGCTCGACCGGTGGTCGATGGAGTTCGTGTCGGTTTGCGTGATGGCAGCCCTGCTGCTGGTTTTCATCATTCCCGGTGCACGCGGGGTCGACGGCGAAGCCATCAGCGCGGCAGACCTGTTGTCAGGCTTTGGCAACCCGGCCCTCATCACCATCATGGCATTGCTCGTGGTCGGCCAGGGACTGTTCCAGACCGGAGCGCTGGAAGGGCCGACCAAGGCCTTGCTCGCGGGATATGACAAGCGGCCCGTCTCAACTCTGATTCTGGCCTTCCTTGCGGTCTTCGTGACCAGCGCATTCGTCAACAACACGCCCATCGTCATCATGTTCCTGCCCGTGATGACCGCCATCGCCATGCGTATGAACGCGCCGCAGTCGCGCCTGATGATGCCGCTTAGCTTTGCGTCGATCTTCGCCGGCATGACCACGCTGATCGGTACATCGACAAACCTGCTGGCGGCCGAATCCTATGACCGGATCACCGGCCAGCAACTCGGTTTCTTCGACCAGACCCCTATGGGCCTGATCCTTGCGGCCGCCGGCCTGCTCTACATCCTGATCTTTTCCAAATTCCTTTTGCCGAACCGGCGCGGTCTTTCCGATGACATCGTCCAGCCCTCCGGCAAACAATTCGTCGCTCAGATCGAAGTGACACATGGCCATTTCCTGCTTGGCAAGAAGCCAGTCGCAGGCATGTTCGCTGACCTGCCCGACATGACCGTCCGCATGATCCAGCGTGGCGAACGGGCGATCCTGCCGCCCTATGAGGATATCAGCCTGCAAGTTGGAGATCTGGTCATCATTGCCGCGACACGCGCCGCGCTCCAGAACGTGCTGGCGCGCCAACCGGATTTCCTGCAGCAGGTCTGGCAGGCGTCAGGCGCTGACCTTGAGGATTTCTCGCGCCCCGGCTCGCTGGCCCTCACCGAGGCCGTCATCGCCCCCGGCTCGCGCATGGTGGGCCGGACGGTCGAAATGCTCGGCTTTCGCCGCCTGACCCGCGCCGTGACGCTTGGTATCCAGCGCCGCAGCCGAATGATTCGGACGAAGCTTGGCGAAATCCGGCTGGAATCCGGTGATACGCTGCTTTTGTGTGGCCCGGTCGAAGCGTTTCGTGAGCTGCGCTCAAGCCGCGATCTGATCCTTCTGGAATGGTCCCAAACCGAAATCCCGCTCACGACCAAAGCGCTGGCAGCGCGCGTGATTGCCATCTCCATGGTGATCCTCGCGGCGACGGGCTTTGTGTCGATCCTGCACGCATCCGTTCTGGCCGCCGTCGCCATGCTGATCGCGGGCTGCCTGAACACACGCCAAGCCAGCCGGGCACTCGATCTGCGCATTTTTCTCGTGATTGGTGCGGCGCTGGCCATGGGCATGGCCCTGGAAAAGACCGGCGCGGCTGACCTGATCGCCCATTCGGTCGTCAATCTGGCTTCGCCCTATGGCACGCTGGCCGTCCTGTCGGCGATCTTTCTCGCGGTCGCCTTGCTGACCAATCTCCTGTCCAATGCGGCGACAGCCATCCTGTTTTCGCCAATCGCCTTGTCAGCCGCCGCGGAGCTGAAGGTCGAAGACCCGTTACCCTTCCTGCTGGCGGTTATTTATGGCGCCAATTGCTGCTTCGCGACGCCGATTGCGTACCAGACCAACATGCTGGTCATGGGTCCCGGGCACTACAAGTTCGGGGACTTCATGAAGTTCGGCGGGCCGTTGGTGATCATACTTTGGGTCGTCTTTACCATATTCGCCCCTTGGCGGTTCGATTTGTAAGTGTATCGTCGCACTTATGAAGTTCACTGACTCCCAGATCCTGCCCCCGGGGCTCGAGCGCTCGCTTCGGTTCTACGTGACCAATCCGAGCCCTTGCCCCTATCTGCCGGGCAAGAAAGAGCGGAAAGCGTTCACCAATCTGGCCATCGGGGAAGCAGATCTCGTCCACAACTCCTTGAGCCAGGCCGGGTTTCGGCGCAGTCAGACGATCGCATATCGCCCGGCTTGCCCGCGCTG
>NZ_DFME01000129.1:9930-13246 GCF_002375605.1 Hyphomonas sp. UBA3601
GCTGCAATGCCTGTCGCAGCGTGCGCGTACCGACGCGGGATTTCGAACTGTCGCGCAATGACCGGCGCACCCTGAACCGCAATGCCTCTCTGATCCGCCGCCCGGTCGAGGCCCAGCCGAGCCGCGAGCAATACCGGCTGCTGAAATCCTATGTGAAAACCCGTCATGATGGTGCCGGCATGTCCGACATGTCTTATCGGGATTACAGCGCCATGGTTGGCGGCAGCCCGGTGCAAAGCCTGATCTTCGAATATCGCGATGGCGTGGAAGAGGACGCGCCTCTGGTCGCCGCCTCGATCACGGATGTGCTCCGGGATGGCTTTTCGATGGTCTACACGTTCTTTGATCCGGAGCTGACCTCGAGGGGACTCGGCCATTACCTCATCCTCGATCACATTTTGCACGCGCAGGATCTGGGCCTGCCGCACGTGTATCTTGGCTACTGGGTGAAGGGCAGCCAGAAGATGGACTACAAGCGGCGCTACAAGCCGCTCGAAGTGCTTGATGGCGACGTGTGGCGTCCGCTGGGCGACGATGAATGACACGGTTTAGCCTTTAGCCCGGCCAAGACCGGGGAGGCATGGGGAGATAGATGATCCATAGACGCAACCTGCTGGGTGCAGGCGCACTCGGCCTTGCCGGCGCGGCTGCTGCTTTTGCCAATCCCGAAAAGGCGGCCGATCTCACTGCGCCGGCTATTGCGCGCAATCGACGCCGATTCAACATGGTCACCACCTGGCCCAAGGGCCTGCCGGGGCTTGGCGAAGCGGCCGAGCGCGTTGCCCAGCGCATCCAGCAAATGTCCGAAGGCCTGATGGAAGTGAAGGTCTATGCGGCCGGCGAACTCGTCCCGCCTTTTGAGTGCTTCGATGCCGTCTCGAATGGCTCGGCCGATATGTATCATGGCGCCGAATACTACTGGACGGCCAAGTCCAGCGCCTATCCGTTTTTCACCGCTGTTCCCTTCGGTATGACCGCACAGGAACTTATGGGCTGGATTGATTTCGGCGGCGGCCAGAAATTATGGGATGAATTGTCAGCCCAGTTCGGAATCAAATCCATCCAGGCCGCAAATACCGGCCATCAGATGGGCGGCTGGTTCCGCAAGGAAATCAACACGCTGGATGATCTTGTCGGACTCAAGATGCGCATTCCGGGTCAGGGCGGCGACGTCCTGCGTGCACTGGGCGGCTCCTCGGTCGCACTGCCGGGCGGGGAAATCTATCAATCCCTGCAAACCGGAGCGATCGACGCGACGGAATGGGTTGGCCCCTGGAACGACTATTATCTCGGCTTTCACCGCGAGGCGCCATACTACTACGGACCCGGTTTCCACGAACCGGGCGCAAGTCTCGCAGTTGGCATGAACCTCCGCGTCTGGGACGGTCTCACGCCTGGCGAACAACAGATCATCAAGGCCGCCTGCGAGAGCGTGAATCACACATCGCTTGGCGAGTTCACCTACCAGAATGCGGTCCATCTGGACCTGCTTAAACGCGAACATGGCGTCCAGATGCGCAGCTTTCCAGACGAAGTCGTCAGCCGTATGGCCGAAGCCGCCTGGGATGTCCGCGCGGCCTCCGGAAGGGATGGGATCGAGAAGCGTATCTATGAGAGTTTCGAGGCAGGCTTGAAGTTGATGCGTGGCTGGGCCGACGTGTCCGAAGGGCCGTACTACGCCGCCCGCAATTCGAACAAATAGGCCGGGGGCGGGCTGGGTATGTCTCCGGAGATCTTCCTCACGCTTGGCGGGGCATTGAAATGGCTGGGGCTTGCCCTGTCACCGTTGCTCTTGCTGCCACTGATCGTCACGATCTGGCCAGACCCAGTCGAGCGGATCGCCAAATGGTTGAGCGCGCGCATTGATGCGGTCTCTGGCTGGGCGCTTGGCGGCGCGATCGCCGGCGCGATCATTCTTGTGGGCGCGCAATTGCTGGTTGTGCTGCTGCGCTATGCCTTTGGCCTCTCATTCACCTGGTTGAACGAGATCGTGATCTATGCCTTCGCCGCCATGTTCATGCTCGGCTCGGCCTCAGCTCTTCGAGACGATGCGCATGTGCGGGTCGATATTCTCAGGCCCCGCTTTGGCGCGCGCAGGCGCAACTGGATCGAATTGGCGGGCATATATCTGTTCCTCTTCCCCATCTGCATCCGCCTGCTGGCGATGACCGAACAAGGCCTTGCCCGCAGTTGGGCACTGTTCGAAGGCTCGCGGGAATCCGATGGCTTGCCCCTGCTCTTCCTGTTCAAGACGCTGTTGCCAGCCTTTGCCGTGCTGATGCTGGTTCAGGGCTTGTCAGAAGCGCTGAAAGCCGCTCTGCGCCTGACCGGAAAGCTGGAAGATGTGGCCGAGGAAGAGCCCCATGGAGGCGTCCATGGAACTTGAAGTCATCCTGGCCCTCTCCATGTTCGTCTGCGCCATTCTCGCACTATTGGCAGGGTATCAGGTCGCGCTGACGCTTGGCGGCATAGCGTTGCTGTTCGCTCTGGTCGGAATTGGTCTTGGCGTGTTCGACGAGGCATTCTTGCGCAATCTGCCGAGCCGCATAATGGGCGGCTCGATCATGCAGAACCAGACCCTGATCGCGGTTCCACTTTTTGTGTTGATGGGCGTTATCCTGGAGCGCTCGCGTGTCGCGGAGGACCTGCTCCATATTGCCAGCCGTCTGTTGGGGAAGGTGCGCGGCGGGCTCGGCTATGCCGTGGTGCTGGTAGGCGCCTTGCTGGCGGCATCCACAGGCATTGTCGGCGCGACGGTCATCACCATGACGCTGATTGCCCTGCCCACCATGATCCGGCAGGGCTACGACCCGCGTCTCGCCACCGGCACGATTGCCGCCTCAGGCACGCTGGGCCAGATCATCCCGCCTTCCATTGTGCTCATCCTGCTGGCCGATGCGATTTCGAACGCCGCCAGCCAAGCGAGCCAGGCCACTGGCTCTGCCGGTTCTTTTGTCGTGTCGGTCGGAGACCTGTTCGCCGGCGCGCTGATTCCGGGCTTCCTGCTGGTGGGCCTCTATCTCGGCTGGATCGCACTGACCGCCATTCGCCACCCGGAGCGCTGCCCGCCGGTACAGGATGATGACAGTCCGCCGCTAACCACGAAGGAAGTTGCTTTCGGGCTCGGCGCGCCGCTCCTGTTGATCGTGGCCGTGCTCGGCGCCATCCTTGGCGGGGTGGCCCCACCCACCGAAGCCGCCGCCATTGGCGTGGCTGGTGCCGTCCTGCTCGCAGGCCTGCGCCTTGCCGATGACGATCATGAGCGCCGCATCACATGGCTGCTCATGGCGGGCCTCGGCAGTGTCATCGCGATCAT
>NZ_DFME01000063.1:0-3542 GCF_002375605.1 Hyphomonas sp. UBA3601
TACTCGATATCCGGGTCTGCGGCAGATATCAGGTTCCGGAACATCTCCGGATAATCCGCAAAATCCGCCCGGATGGGTTCAGGCACGAGCCCGGTCTCGATAATGGTGAGTTTCATGAAGGCTCAGTTTGGCAAGACATTGGGAGCCGAGGGACTGATTTGTTGTGTATCAATCCAGTCATCGATGCGCACTTCCAGCACATCGAGGGGTACAGCGCCCTCTGCAAGCGCCGCATCATGAAATGCGCGTAGATCGAAATCCTCACCCAGTTCAAGTTCCGCCTTGGCCCGCAGCTCCCGGAATTTTAGCTCGCCCACCTTGTAGGCAACCGCCTGCCCCGGCCAGCCGATATAGCGTGTCACCTCCGTCTGGATGTTCAGCGGGGCGAGCGCGGAATTCTCAATGAAACACGCTTCGGCTTGTGACCGTGTCCAGCCATACCAGTGCAGGCCCGTATCCGCGACAAGCCGGCAAGCCCGCCACATTTCATAAGACAGCGCGCCGAAGCGTTCATAGGGCGTGCGATAGATCCCGGCTTCGCCCGCGATTCGCTCGGCATAGAGACCCCAGCCTTCACCGAAGGCTGTCGCATAATAGTTCTTCCGGAAGTCCGGCTGGTCCGACATTTCCTGGGCCAGCGCAATCTGAAGATGATGGCCAGGAACGGCCTCATGCGCAGACAAGGCGGGCAATTCATAAAGGGGTCTTTGGTCGAGGGCATAGGTATTCACAAGGTAAATGCCGGGGCGCCCCTCTTCCGGGTCGCCCGACACATAACGGCCGGTCGTATAGCCCGGCGCGATCGAATCTGGCACGGGCTGGACCTCAAATTCCAGCTCCGGAAGCGTCCCGAAATAATCCGGCAAACTGGCGCGCAAGCGTGAGGAGATTTCTTCGGCAGCCTCCATCAGCTCATCGGCAGACTGGGCGTAGAATTGCGGATCGGTCCTCAGATAGGTCAGGAAATCCTCAAAGCTGCCTTCAAAGCCGATTTCTGCGATGATTTGTTCCATCTCGGAGCGGATCCGCGCGACTTCCGACTGGCCAAGAAGATGGATCTCTTCCGGACTGTAGCCCGCCCCGGCCGTGTAGTGTTCAACCGCCGCAGCATAAACCTCGCGTCCATTCTCGAGATCTGCGATTCCTGCACCCTGACGCAGATACGGCCGATACTCGATTTCAAGGAAGCGCAGGACATCCAGATAGGCGGAAATGGCACGAGCGGTCGCCTGAAGGCCTTCCGCCCTGAGACGCGCAGCGATTTCGGGGTCGATGCCTTCCGGCAGAGCCTTGAACGGCGCGTAAAGGCCGCTTTCAGACGCATCGTCCATGATCTGTTCCCGGATCTGGTCGATCACGGTTTCAAGGGGATCCCGGTTGGCGGTCCACCCGGTTTCGATCCCGCGCCTCATATTCTCGATATTCTCGGCGAAATAGCGTGGCACGTCGTTCAGGCGTGCAATCCAGGCCTCGGCGGATTCCACGCTGTCGATATCTGTCCGCATTGCGGCAAAGACAGGTTCGGCCTGAAAACCCCAGTCACCCGTAAACGGGATGCGGGCCGAATCAGTCTCCGTCCAGTTGATGTCCGATTTCAACAGGCGAATCAGGATCGCCTGATCGATGACATGTTCGGTTTCAGCTTTTTGCACATCTTTCAGAAGGGCCCGCGCGGCGTCCGTTTGGGCCGCAATAGAGGCCGGCCGAACATCCGCCCAGCGATCTGGCGCGCGATTCTCTTCCCGTGCTGCATCTTCAGGACTGACGGCGTCCACATAAGACTCATAGGCTGGAATCAGCGCGTCGAGCGGATCTGCAGCAGCTCCCAGTGCCAGCACAGCTGTGAGCGCCCCTGCGGCAAGTGCAAAAAGAAAAGGTTTCATATTGTCGCTCCCTAGCCCTGTGGCGTTGACAGGACCATAGAGAAACCTAGAACCCAAGCCAAAGCGTTCATTGCAGGCAAGCAAGGTCATCCCTCATGGCAAGCACTTCCCGGGCAGATCCTCGCCCATTGTCGCCACATCTCCAGATCTGGCGTTTCCACATTACGATGGCCGCGTCCATCACCCACCGAATTACCGGCACAGCCCTGTATTTCGGAAGCTTCCTTATCACCGCCTGGATCGTCGCGCTCGCAACCAATGCCGAATGGTATAGTGTGATCGAAAGCGTCATCTCAGCCTGGTATGGTCAGGTCATCCTGTTCCTGTGGGCTGTCGCGGTACTCTATCATTTCGCGAATGGCATCCGTCACCTGCTCTGGGATGGGCCGCATATCGGATTTGACCCCAAAACAGCCAGCACCGTGTCGGTGTTTATCTATCTTTTCGCCGTTATTGGCGCTGCGGCCATCTTCGCCGCAACGACCTGGCTTTAGGGGGCGACGGACATGTCTTCACACGATTTCATTACGCCAGCCAAAATGGCTCGTGGCCTCGGCTCGGCCAAGTCCGGCACCGAAACCCATATTCGTCAGCGCGTGTCCGCGATCGCGCTGATATTCCTCGTACCGTGGTTCGTCTACTCCATCATCAACGCGATGAGCGGCGATATCGTTGACGCTCAGGCATGGGCCGCCAAGCCCTGGAACGCCATCCTGCTGATCCTGACTGCCGGCGCGGCGTTCTTTCACATGCGCATTGGTATGCAAGTGGTGATCGAGGACTATATCGCGAAGACAGGAACCAAATCGGCCCTGCTTATCCTGAACAGCTTTGCGTGCATCGCGCTTTTCGTGACGGTGGCCCTGTCGGTTCTCAAAATCTGGATTGGCGCGGGCGTCTAGCCTCGCGGGAGAAACATAAGATGAGCAATTATACCTGGACCGACCATACATATGATGTCGTGGTTGTTGGCGCCGGCGGCTCTGGCCTCCGCGCAGCTTTGGGCGCCGCACAGGCAGGCCTGAAAACGGCCTGTATCTCCAAAGTCTTCCCGACGCGCTCCCACACGGTGGCTGCACAAGGTGGCATTGCCGCCTCGCTTGGCAATATGGGCGAGGATGACTGGCGCTGGCATATGTACGACACGGTCAAAGGGTCAGACTGGCTCGGCGATCAGGACGCCATCGAATATCTTTGCCGTGAAGCGCCCGCTGCGGTTTACGAGCTTGAGCATTGGGGCATGCCCTTCTCGCGAACAGAGGAAGGTAAGATCTACCAGCGCGCATTCGGCGGCATGACACGTGATTTTGGTCAGGGCCCTGTCCAGCGGACATGTGCTGCGGCTGACCGTACCGGTCACGCCATGCTGCACACACTGTATGGTCAGTGCGTCAAGGAAGAGACCGAATTCTTCATCGAATATTTTGCGCTCGACCTCATCATGGATGAGGAAGGCGCTTGCCGAGGTGTCACCGCGTGGAAACTCGATGACGGCACGCTGCACCGCTTCCGCGCGCAGAAAGTCGTGCTTGCGACCGGCGGGTATGGCCGCGCCTTCTTCTCCTGTACCTCGGCTCACACCTGTACGGGTGACGGCAATGCCATGGTGCTCCGCGCCGGCCTGCCATTGCAGGACATGGAATTCGTCCAGTTCCACCC
>NZ_DFME01000063.1:3674-7963 GCF_002375605.1 Hyphomonas sp. UBA3601
ACCGGTATCTACGGCTCCGGCTGCCTGATCACTGAAGGCTCGCGCGGCGAAGGCGGTTACCTGACCAATTCCGAAGGTGAGCGCTTCATGGAGCGCTATGCTCCGTCAGCAAAAGACCTCGCGTCTCGCGACGTGGTCTCCCGTGCCATGACCATGGAAATCCGCGAAGGCCGCGGTGTCGGTGCGGAGAAGGATCATATCCACCTCCATCTCGAGCATCTCGGCGCGGAAGTCCTGGCGGCCCGCCTGCCGGGCATCTCCGAGACGGCGAAAATCTTTGCTGGCGTGGACGTCACGAAAGAGCCGATCCCGGTGCTTCCGACCGTTCACTACAATATGGGCGGCATCCCGACCAATTATCACGGCGAAGTACTGACCAAGAAGAATGGCGACCCGGATTCGGTTGTGCCTGGCCTGATGGCCGTCGGCGAAGCGGCCTGTGTCTCCGTGCACGGCGCCAACCGCCTCGGCTCCAACTCGCTGATCGACCTTGTCGTGTTCGGCCGCGCTGCGGGCCAGCGCTGTGGCGCCACCACGGAAGCGGGCGCAACCCAGCCGGAATTGCCGAAGGGCGCAACCGACAGCCACCTCGCGCGCCTTGACCGCCTGCGCAACGCAACGGGCGACCAACCCGTCGCAGCCCTCCGCCTCGAAATGCAAAAGGGCATGCAGAACAATTGTGCTGTCTTCCGCACCGGCGATGTCCTGAAGGACGGCGTCGATGCCATCGAGGAAGTCTACAAGAAAGCGCCCGGGATCGACGTGAAGGACCGCGGCATGGTCTGGAATACGGATCTTGTTGAAGCCCTCGAGTTCGACAATTTGATCGCGCAGGCTGCTGTCACCGTGAACTCTGCAGCCAACCGTCAGGAAAGCCGCGGCGCGCACGCTCGCGAAGACTTCTCGGAGCGCAACGACGAAACGTGGATGAAACACACGCTGGCTTGGTGCGATGAGGCCGGCAAGGTCACGATCGACTATCGCGAAGTGCACAATTACACGCTTTCAAACGAAATCAGCTACATCGAGCCCAAGGCCCGGGTTTACTAGGACATCAAGGCGAGCACGACATGGTTCAACTTACTCTCCCCAAAGGCTCCGCGCCCAAAAAGGGCAAGACCTGGCCGAAGCCGCAAGGCGCGACCAATCTCCGCCAGTTCCGGATCTATCGCTACAGCCCGGAAGAGGGCGGTAATCCACGCTGGGACACCTATTGGGTGGACATGGATCGCGCCGGCACGATGATCCTGGACGTGTTGTTCTACATCAAGAACAATGTCGACCCGACGCTGGCCTTCCGCCGCTCCTGCCGTGAAGGCGTCTGCGGCTCCTGCGCCATGAACATTGCCGGCCAGAACACGATTGCCTGCACCAAGGGCTTCGACGAACTGCCGGGCGGCGTCATCACGATTGCGCCCCTGCCCTCGCAGCCGGTGGTGAAAGACCTGATCCCGGACCTGACCAGCTTCTATGCCCAGCATGCCTATGTGCAGCCATACCTGAAGACGGTTACGCCAGACCCCGAAAAGGAATGGAAGCAGTCCGAGGAAGACCGTGAAGAGCTGAACGGCCTTTACGAATGTATCCTTTGTGCCTCCTGCACGACCTCCTGCCCGTCCTACTGGTGGAATGGCGACAAGTATCTGGGGCCAGCGGCCCTGCTACAGGCCTATCGCTGGCTGATCGACAGCCGCGATGAAGCAACCGGCGAGCGCCTCGACGACCTTGAGGACCCGTTCAAGCTGTATCGTTGCCACACGATCATGAACTGTGCACAGGTCTGCCCGAAAGGCCTGAATCCGGCCAAGGCGATTGCCAAGATCAAGCACATGATGGTCGAACGGGTTTCCTGATCCGCGAATCCAAATTAGCCTCCATCCCGGGTTGATCCGGATGGGGGCTTTTTTATATGTCGACTTCACCTGACATTGATGTCTTTGGCGAGGCGCCGGAGGGTGAGCGCCCCCGCATTGACCTGGCAGCCGAGCACAAACCCCGCATCTGGGCTCGCTTCCTGGCCAAATGGATCGATTTCTACCTCTGCCTGATCCCCTCTTTCGCGATCATGATGGGGCTTATCTTCATCTACGGCTTTGTGGCGACCCTGCTGGCATGGCCGATGGATGAGGCTTTCTTCGACGGCTATATCTTCGTGGGCGTCTTTCTCGTGCTTCACGCACTGACCTTCACTGTGCTTGAGGCATTCTGCGTTTCCCAATTGGGAAATACGCCCGGCAAGGCCCTGATGGGCATCAGAATACGGAACATTATTGGAAGCCGGCTGTCCTTCCGGTCCAGCCTGAAGCGTTCAGCCCTGGCGATGCTTGCCGGCATGGGGCTCGGTATTCCATTGATCAGCCTGATCACCCATATCATATGCGCCCGAACGCTGAGCGAAGATGGTCATGTATTTTGGGACCGTGTCGACAGTCTTCAATACCTGACCCAAACAGTCGGTGCCTGGCGTTGGATTTTCGCCCTCGTCATCTACATCGTCTGCCGGGCCCTCGAACTTGCCATGAACTATCTGTGAGGCAAGCACTTACCCGTTTGTGCTGAAAACAGCTCGCAAGCCTTCCGGCTTTTCCATATGCTTGAGCTGGTCGATCAGGTCATCCACTTCGAACTCCCACACCGTCGTCGGCGGCAACGGTCGAATTACCTTGCCCCCGAGCGCCTTGAAGAGGCTGTTGGCCTTTCGATTTTCTGGCAGGGTTTCAGCCTCCAGCGTGGTGATGCCCTGCGCGCGGCAGGATAGCGCCACCGACGCAATCAATAGGCGGGACAGGCCATGCGCCTGGTACTGGTCCAGTACACCAAGCGCGAGTTCGGCACGCTTGCTGTCCGGCTCTGCGCGAATGGCATGGGCCGCTGCCATGAGTGGTGTGTCGTCTTCGCTGGCGTCGAGAATGCCCCATGCAATATGAGCCTTGCCATCCGCATTTGCGAGACTGTGGACAACCGCATCGGGCACAGGATTGGCGCCGCTGAAAAAGCGCAAATAGCGCGACTCCGGCGACATGGATCGGAATATTTGCTGGAAGCGTGGCTCGTCATCCAGGCCGACGGGCCTCAACAGGATTTCGTGTCCGGTGTCGAGCGACACGTGAAGGGGCGCATTGCACATGAAGCCTGCCAGCCTCCGCTTTGTTTCTCGTCGCGCAAGGCCCGCGAAGAGGGGTGCGCAATGGCAGAACCCGTCGACAAGAAGAACGTTCCTGACTCGTTGGATAACGGTAGTGTTCAGCAGGCGAAAGGCAAGCCATTGTATAAAAGCAAAAAAAGCGCGGCCGAACTGACCGCGCTTTTCAAACTTTTTGCTGGGACCCCAGCGATCAGGCCGGATTAGGCTCCGGATCGCCAAGGCCGCCATCGCCCTTGGGCTTGCGGCGTTTGCCAATCACCGGCACCGCCGAGCCCGGCGTCGTGTCATCATCGCCCAGATCAGGACGCGATGGTGGATTGCCTTTGAGCAAAGCCGAAATCTCGTCACCCGTCAGGGTTTCATATTCCAGGAGACCGGTTGCAATCGCCTCCCAATCCTTCCGGCACTCGGTCATGATCCGGCGAGCATCATCCATGCCGGTCTGGATCAGCGTACGTACTTCTTCCTCGATCTTCCGCGAGGTCTCTTCCGAGACATGCGAGGATTGCATCAGCTGCTGGCCGAGGAAAACGTCGCCCTGGTCATCGCCATAATCAACTGGGCCGACCGCGTCGGCAAAGCCCCAGCGGGTGACCATGGCGCGTGCAAGGCGTGTCGCCTGCTGAATGTCAGAGGCTGCACCAGCGGTGACATTGTCTTCGCCGAATTTCAGCTCTTCGGCCACGCGCCCGCCCATCATGATCGCGAGACGCGAAGTCATCTCGATCTTGGACATGGACAGCTTGTCGTCTTCCGGCAACTGCATGACCATGCCCAGCGCACGGCCCCGCGGAATGATCGTGGCTTTGTGGACGGGATCTGCAGCCGGCACTTTCAGCGCCACGACGGCATGACCAGCTTCGTGCCAGGCTGTCAGTTCTTTTTCCTTTTCGGACATCACCATGGAGCGACGCTCTGGTCCCATCAGGACCTTGTCCTTGGCATCCTCGAATTCCTGCATGGCGACAACCCGCTTGCCGCGACGCGCCGCCAGCAGGGCCGCCTCGTTCACGAGGTTGGCAAGGTCTGCCCCGGAAAAGCCCGGCGTGCCGCGCGCAATCGTCCGCGCCTCGACATCCTTGGCCAAGGGTACATTGCGCATATGAACGCGCAGGATTTTCTCACGACCGATGATGTCAGGATT
>NZ_DFME01000063.1:8263-13131 GCF_002375605.1 Hyphomonas sp. UBA3601
ACCAGCAACTGGTTGAGCGTCTGCTCGCGCTCATCATTGCCGCCGCCGAGGCCAGCGCCGCGTGAACGGCCGACCGCGTCGATCTCGTCAATGAAGATGATGCAAGGCGCCGAGCGCTTGGCCTGCTCGAACATGTCGCGGACGCGGCTTGCGCCAACACCGACAAACATTTCGACAAAGTCCGAACCGGAAATTGTGAAGAACGGCACGCCTGCTTCGCCTGCCACGGCCCGTGCCAGCAAAGTCTTACCCGTACCCGGAGGGCCTACCAGCAGTGCGCCTTTCGGAATTTTACCGCCAAGACGTTGGAATTTGGACGGATCCTGCAAAAACTCGACGATCTCTTGCAGTTCTTCCTTGGCTTCATCCACGCCCGCAACATCGTCAAACGTCACGCGGCCATGCTTTTCTGTCAGGAGGCGTGCGCGGCTCTTGCCGAAGCTCATCGCGCCACGACCGCCACCAGACTGCATCTGGCGCATCATGAAGAAGACAAAGCCAACGATCAGCAGGATTGGCAGGATGGAAAAGATCAGAGACGCGAATGTGTTCTGGCCGCTGTCAGCATCCACCGTGAAGGGCACCTGGTTCTCTTCGAGGAATTGCTGGGTCGTCATGTCGAGTGACCGCAATTCGCTGACCATGGTCCGGCCGTCGGTGGTGGTCACGATGATCCGCTGGTCACCGAGGGTCGCATCCGCGACTTTTCCATCCTCGACCAGTTCATAAATGACAGACAGTTTGGCCTTTTCAGCACGTGCTGCCTGAGGGTTTCCGCCCATGGCCACGGCCATGCCGATGACCAGGAGGGCAATTGCGCCCCAGATAGCCAAGTTTCTGACGTTCATTTTTCGTCTCGCTCCAAATTCCGGTGTTCACCCCGTAAGATAGGGGGCTTATCGCATGAAAACGACTCAAAAGCTCTTAAAATGGCTGTTTTGTCACGTATCGCCGACATAGAGCGCTTGCATCGCGTTGAAACGGGCGCGCGCCAGTGCGGGATCGGCCGCAATACCTGCTATTCCGGGCTCTGCCGACAGGACTATGTCACCCTGCTTGCGGTAGATCAGGACGCCGCCCAGCGTGGCACCTTGAAACGCCTCGTTGCCTGAAAGTCGACCCGCCAGTTGCTGCACGGCATCCCGCCGTGGAGGTGTTTCCTTGCCACCGACGATCTGAAGCATCAGGCCGAGGGCGCGCTCCAGACGCTCTCTCGGTAGCCCGGACAGATTCAGTCGTGCGCCACCTTCTCCATCCCACGCAACACAATCGGCCATCCAGCGCCCAATCAGACGCTCTTCCAGCCGCCGCAAGTCCTGCAGACGCGCCTGACAGGCAAGGATGCGCGCTTTCAGGTCAGCATGGCCGTCCAGCAGCGCCCGTACGCGCACCCGCTCATAGGCCAGGTTGCGATTGGATGGGTCATCGACCCAAAGGATTCCACGCGAAGTCAGGCATGTCCGCAATTCGCTGCGGCTGTGTGAGAGAACCGGCCGGGCAATCATCACCCCCTGCCCTTCGGGCCAGACCGGCGACATGGCACGCGGTTGCATGCCTGCCAGACCATACCAGGTCGAGCCCTGCCGCGCGCGCATGAGGAAGGTTTCACATTGATCGTCAGACGTGTGCCCCAGCAGCAGGCGCGTCCCTCCGCGCGCCCGAAGTGCCGCGGCCATCAGGCCATGCCGCGCTCGCCGGGCCAGCGCCTGTCTTAATACAGGCGTTTCCCAGACCAATGTCTCATGAGCTATGCTGAACTGCCCACAAATACTGGCCACATGGCGCGCCTCATCGGCGGCCTCCGGGCGCAGGCGATGATCTACAGTGAAAGCCACAAGTTCTCGACCAGACCGCGCGGCCCAGTCATGGGCCAGCACAAGCAGAGCAAGCGAGTCGCTGCCCCCGGACACTGCAATGCCAATCGGCCCTGAAGCGGTGCCACAGAGCCGATCCAACGCATCCATCATGTGTCAGGAAGTCGTCTAGTTGTCACAGCCGGACTTGGTGCGCTCAACCGCAGCCAGATCCCGCGTCACACCCGAAGCGTTCGGATAGCGGCTCGGCAGCGTACCAAGGGCCAGACAGGCCTTTTCCTTGTCACCGATCAGACGCATTGCCCGCGCCAGCTTGACCAGCGCATCCGGCGCGCGGGGATTGTCGGGATAAGACCGGATCATCGTCGTATAGGCTGCGCCGCTGTCGGCATACGCTTTCTGCTGATAGAGCGACTCTCCCAGCCAATAGTGTGCCTCACCAGCCTGCGGGTCATCGCCGAACCGCTCAAGGAAGGCGCGAAAGGCCTCTTCCGCACCAGCATAGTCGAACTGGATCAGCTTGGATTTCGCAAGGGCGAAGAGCGGGCCCGCTTCGCCCGGCAGGGCGCTGGCAGGAATCGTGCCCAGTGAACCTTCCGGCAGAGACTCGCCGGCAGCGGCTGCGCCGCCCATGGTCAGGCGGGTCGGGCCGGACGTATTTGAAGTCGTTTCACCCATGGAGGCGGGTGCATCAAGACGGCGTGGGCCAGAATTGAAGCTCTGGTCAGTCGCCGTCCCCATTTCCGGCATCGTTCCGAACTCTCCGCCGGCATTGCCCGGCATGGGGTCAGCCTCGGGCATGATGCCCGCCGCTGAAAGATAGGATTTCAGGGAGGCAATATCTGCAGACTGATTTTCCAGCTGCGTTCGCAAATCATCGGCCTCGTCGATGAGGGCCTCATTGTCGCGTGACAGGTTCTCGTTTTGCTCGCGCAGTTGCTGGAGCTGGAATTCAAGCGTTTCCACCCGCCCGGTCAGTTGCATCACGTCCCCGGTCAATCCATTGACCTCGACCTGAACCTGCGCGCTTTGCTGGCGGGCCTGCGCCACCTGTTGCGACAGGTCGGAGCTGGTGACCCCTTGCGTTATGGGTGCAGCGCGCTGAGCGGCAGCAGGACCAACAATCAGGCAAAAGCTGGCGAGGACAAGAGCGGGCGCTTTGAACATGGGGGAAGCCTCCGGAGGATTGTGGGCGAACATACAAAAACAGCCGGGGCCAAAATAAGGCACCCGGCTGCATCTTGTGAAGCTATTCGCGGCAGAAACCTAGCTGTTTGCGCCGGAAACGATTTGCGTGAAGCCGTTGCGGTTCAGGGCCCATGCCTGCTCGTCGGAACCAGCAGCGATTGGACGCTCTTTACCGTAGGAGATCGTGTCAACGCGGGACGGGTCGACGCCGAGGCTGACCAGATAGTCCTTCACGATAGAAGCACGACGCTCACCAAGGGCAAGGTTGTACTCGCGGGTGCCGCGCTCATCACAGTTACCTGCAACGATGATGCGAACGCCCGGATAGGACGACAGCCAAGCAGCCTGACGCTTCAGGATTTCCTGGTCGTCGACATCGAGGCGGTAGCCATTGAGGTCGAAGTAGACGCGCTCACCAACGTTGACGCGGAAGTCTTCGAGCGAGCCTGCGAGCGGACCAACCGGTGCGGCTGGCGCTGCTTCAACTGGAGCCGGAGCCGGTGCTGGCTCAGCAACTTCAACTGGTGCCTGCTCCTCGACCTGCTCAACAGGCTCTGGTTGGGATGCACACGCGCTGATCGAAAGAACAACCGCGGCTGCGGCTGCGAGTTTAAAAGTGGTATTCATTGCTATTCAGACTCCCCTGGATGTCCTGAGTGCTAATTGACGCCTTAACGGCTGGCGTTTGTCAACGTTGTGCCGGGTGTAGCGGGTATCTGTCTCCATATTCTGACAGAATTCGGGCGACAATCGGGCGGAAGCAGAGCTAACGCCCAGATTCGATACTATTTTGACGTTTTGTCTCCAAAAAGCAACGCCCCCGGACGAAAACCGGGGGCGAAAGCCATGAATTTATTGCAACAATGGCGACCAGGCCGGATCGGAAGCGTCGGTCTGGGTCATCATTCTGCGCTCATTTCGGCCTGAAAGATCGACCGACCAGAGCTGTGGCCCAGCGCCGGGGCGACTTTCGCGGAAATACACGATCACGCGCCCGTTTGGTGACCAGTCCGGACCCTCATCGAGATATGATTCGGTCAGCAGGCGCTCGCCTTTGCCATCTGTCCCGATCACGCCGATGTAAAATCGACCGCCGAGTTGCTTGGTGAACGCGACCAGATCACCCCGTGGGCTCCAGACCGGTGTTGAATACTGGCCCTTGTTGAAGGTGATGCGGCAAGCAACATCCCGACCACCGGAGGGGCAGGTCCGCGGACTGCCATCGGTGTTCATGATGTAGAGCTGCGGGCTGCCGCCACGGTCAGACGTGAATACAATGGCGCGTCCGTCCGGTGACATGGAAGGTGAGGTGTCAATCGCCGGGTGGTCTGTCAGGCGACGCGATTGGCGTGTCTGCAGATTCATGAGGTAGATTTCAGAGTTGCCGCCCTGGGCCTGGGTCATCAACACACTCTCCCCATCCCGCGAGAAGCGCGGCGCGAAGGTCATGCCCGGAAAATTGCCCAGCAATTCCTGACGGCCCGTCTCAATATTGAAGAGGTAGACGCGCGGACGGCCGCCCTCATACGACATGTAGGTGATTTCCTGCGCTGACGGGCTGAAGCGCGGCGTCAGCACCGTGTTCGTCCCCGCAGTCAGATATTGTTGATTGGCACCATCAGCATCCATGATCGCCAGGCGCTTCACACGCTCGGTCTTTGGGCCGGTCTCGGCAATGTAGACGATCCGCGTATCGAAATATGGGTCTTCACCGGTCAGGCGGTTATAGATGGAATCCGCAATCTTGTGTGCGATGCGGCGCCAATTGTCTGGCGTCGTGGTCAGGCGACGGCCGGGCTGGCCATTGATCCGCATGACTTCCCCACCATAAACATCCCACAGGCGGAACGAGACGGCGATCTTGCC
>NZ_DFME01000126.1:0-2358 GCF_002375605.1 Hyphomonas sp. UBA3601
GGGATCATCGTGTCCATGCCGATGGATTCGACCAGCGGGCGCACGCGGCGCTCCAAACTGTCACCCTGATAGGTGAACGCGATCTCGGCGCCCTGGGCGGCCAGCTGGCGGGCAATGCCCCAGGCGATGGAGTTCTGGTTGGCGACGCCCATCACGATGCCGCGCTTGCCTTTCATCAGGTCGCCTGCCGGCGGGGTCCAGTCATCAGCCATCGCGGCATCTCCCTTGTTCAAATATCATCGTGTCATCAGGGCTAGGCAGCCCGCTTGCCCACGTCAAGCAGGCGCAGCGCTAGAGGACGTTCTTCAGGCCGACCTTCATGTCGAGCGCGGTGTAGACATGCTCATCATCGACATAGACGCGGCCATCGGCGATGCCGAGATTGAGCTTGCCGCGGCGCACGCGCTTGATGTCGATGACATAGCGGACGAGCTTCTTGTCGGGCGTGATCTCGCCGGTGAACTTCACTTCGCCGACGCCGAGCGCACGGCCCTTTCCGGGGCTGCCGGACCAGCCGAGCCAGTAGCCGACGGCCTGCCACATGGCATCAAGGCCAAGACAGCCGGGCATGACCGGGTCACCGGGGAAGTGGCATTCGAAGAACCAGAGGTCTGGCGTGATGTCGAGTTCGCCGATCACGCTGCCCTTGCCGAACTGGCCGCCATCCATGGTGATCTCTGTGATCCGGTCCATCATCAGCATGGGCGGGATCGGCAATTGCGCATTGCCCGGGCCAAAATAGCCGCCCGCACCTGACTTCAGCAGGTCTTCCTTGGAGTAGGAGGATTGGGGCGTGTGGTAATCGTGCGGTCCGGACATGGCGGTTCCCTTGTTCAATCAGCGCAAGAGGCTTTACGAGCCTGTGCCGCGCGGCTTGTCAACAGGGAGAGGGTGTCCAGACTGCCCTTGCTTACAGGGTGGCTTCGCTGGTCGTTACGCCCCAGAGGGCGGCAGCCGGGACGAAGCCTTTATAGTTTCCGGCTTCGATGCGGCACCAATTGTCCGCGCATTTGCCGAGCTCCACCAAGACGGTCGCCTCTATGCGGGCGACCTCTGCGCTTTCCGGATTCGGCGCGTGATGCAGGATCGTGTCGGTCTGCACCATGGCCTTGGCTTCCGGTTCCAGCATGCGGGCATGGACCCAGACTTCTGAGCCGGACGGATCCCGTACACGGCGCCAGTTCTGGCTCTCCTTGATGATCAGCAGGGGCAAGCCCTGGCGTTCGTAGCGCCAGAGGATCGGATGATCGCGGCTGGGGCCGGCCCGACCATTCACGGCATTGTATTTCAGGGTCTCGAAGCGCGGGACTTCCTTTCCGGAAAATTTGCTCACGCGCACATAGGTCGGACCCTCAGCCAGTGCCGAAGCGCAAGCAAAGACGAGCCCGGTTAAAATAATGGCTGCCCACTTCATGTGCAGTCTTTTCCCATGTCTGCGAGGGGATAGAATTCCATAGCCGAATGAATCTTGTGTAAAATATGAAGCGTTGGCGTGGTCTAATCCCTCTGCTAAGGCCCGAATGAGAATATTTGCAAAAAGAGTTCCTATGTCCGCGAAGAAGTTGAAAGTCGTTGTCACCCGAAAACTCCCGGCGCCGGTCGAATTGCGCCTCAAGGAATTGTTCGATGCGAGGCTGAACAATGATGATCACCCCTTCACGCAGGAGGAACTGGTCGAGGCGATGCAGACCGCCGACGTGCTGGTACCCACGGTAACTGACAAACTGGACGGCCGGATCATGGCCCGGGCAGGGGACCAGTTGCGCCTGATTGCCCAGTTCGGCGCGGGTGTGGACAATATTGACGTGCAGAGTGCCGTACAGCGCGGCATCACCGTGACCAACACGCCCGGCGTGCTGACCGATGATACGGCGGATGTCGCCATGGCACTGATCCTGTCAGTGCCGCGCCGCCTGTTCGAAGGTGCGCAGATCATGAATACGGGCGGCTTTGACGGCTGGACGCCGACCTGGATGATGGGCCGCCGACTCGCCGGCAAACGGCTGGGCATCATCGGCATGGGGCGTATCGGTCAAGCGGTTGCCCGCCGCGCAAAAGCCTTTGGCTTGCAGATCCATTATCACAACCGCAAACCGGTCAGCCCGCGCATCGAGGAATTGCTGGAGGCGACTTATTGGGACAGCCTCGACCAGATGCTCGCGCGCATGGATATCGTCTCGGTGAACTGCCCGCACACGCCCGCAACATTTCATCTGATGAATGCCCGCCGGATCGAGCTGATGAAGCCGGAATCCTATATCGTGAATACGGCCCGCGGCGAGGTGATCGACGAAGCCGCGCTGGCCCGCGCGCTGAAGGCGGGCAAGATTGCCGGGGCGGGGCTCGACGTGTTCGAGC
>NZ_DFME01000126.1:2442-2588 GCF_002375605.1 Hyphomonas sp. UBA3601
CTCGACGTGTTCGAGCGCGAGCCGACAGTGAATGAAGAATTGTTCGGCCTGCCGAATGTTGTTCTGCTGCCGCATATGGGCTCGGCCACGATCGAGGGCCGTACCGAGATGGGCGAGAAGGTCATCATCAACATCAAGACCTTCGC
>NZ_DFME01000126.1:2760-9571 GCF_002375605.1 Hyphomonas sp. UBA3601
GCGTAATCCCCGCAATTTTGTAGTTTTTCCTCCATTTCCGGTTGACCTGATTGCGCTGGTTTTCCAGTCTACGGGTCTTCCGGGAGGGCTGATCTGGTGTTGCGTATTCTGGCGGTTTTGGCCGCTTTTTTTGTTTGCGGTCATGCGGTTGCGCAGGAACCCGCTCCTCCAACGCTTGAAGAATTCCTGAGCGAAGCAGACTACTCGCTCCCGACTCTCTCCCCGTCGGGTCGATATTTGGCGGGCATCCAACAAGCGAATGGACTGGATTTCATCCTAACGGTTGATTTTTCGGCGAATGTGCCGAAGCCGGTATTGGAGCCTTTGGGTCCCGCTACAGTGAACTGGATTGAGTGGGTAAACGATGACTGTCTTCTGATTTCGATGACGGGTGTCGGAAATTCTGACGCGGATGATGGCCGCGACATCGAGCATGACATTCAGGAAGCGGGAAGATCCAAACTCTGGAGACGGCGAGCCACTGTCATTACCCGGCTGGTGTCTTATTGCCCATTAGACGGGACCTCCACGATGCTGTTTCCCAACTGGAAAACACGGAACAGTTACTACAGTATCGCGAACGTCACGGACCTCCTTCCTGAGGAGCCAAATCACATCCTCATGCCGTCGAACATCTATGGCGACCTGGACTTGTTCAAAGTGGACATCCGAGATGGTAGCTATGAGCGCATCGTGAACGGGGACTACTACACTGTGGCTTGGTATACGGATAGGGACGGTGTGCCTGCCTTACGAGTAGATCGAAGCAACAAAGGTAGAACGCGGACAGTGTTCGCGCGTACTGTTTCAACCTCGGGAAAAATAACGTGGGAGAAACGTTGGTCCTATAGTGTGCGTGCGGATGAGCGCAGTGACATTGCGGGTGATTTTGAAATTCTCCATCCCGGCCCGTCGCCGTCAACCTACTACATCGCGACACGGCTGCCTGAAGAAAACTTTACTGCAGTCTATCTCTATGATTTCGAGATGGATGAGATTCTGGAGACTGTTGCTTCCAAAACTGGCATCGACATCGAAGACGTCGTGTTCGACCCCACCACTCAGAGCCTGTTGGGCATTGTCTACTTCGATCCGATGAAGACGGTTGAGATGTTTGATCAACGCCTTCAAGCTCATTTTGATGGGTTGAAGGCGCGCTTTGGCAGACTGGCCAATATTCACCTCTTAGAGGTGCGAGACGGGGGAAGTTCTTGGCTGCTTGGGGTCAGCGGTCCGACAAGGCCTAGATCATATCATCTATATGACGCTGAGACGTCGGCAATTACTGAGATTGGCGCCAGGAAAAAAATACTGAATGGAAAACTATTTGGATCGGCTCAGATAGTTCAGTACACGGCCCGGGACGGGCTTGAGATTGAAGGATACCTGACGCGCCCTCGGCAAGAATCTGCGGCCAGCACCTCCCCGCTGATCGTATTACCGCACGGTGGCCCTGAAGCCAGGGACTACTTTGATTTTCGCCAAGACGTTCAGGTACTTGTTGCTGCAGGCTATCAGGTCTTTCAACCCAATTTCAGGGGATCGTCCGGATTCGGGCGTGAATTTGCAGAGATGGGTCGGAGGGAATGGGGTGCGGCGACGCAAACAGACATCGAAGACGGGTATGCGTTTTTGATTTCTCAAGGTCTCGCGGAGCCAGCAAATGCATGTATCGTCGGCTATTCCTATGGAGGATATGCCGCCTTGGCAGCAGCGACACAGACACCAGAACTTTACCAGTGCATCGTGTCAGGGGCAGGTCCAAGTGATCTAGCCAAAATGTTGCAATGGGAACGTCTTCAATACGGGCGCTATTCCAAGACCTACAAATATTGGGTTCAGCATATCGGACAACCTGGATCGGACGGTGAGATGCTGAAGGCGATATCCCCTGCGGAAAATGCGGACAAGGTAACCAAACCCGTACTACTGATTCACGGGACGCACGATGAAGTTGTGCCGCCGAAACAGTCCGAACTCATGGAGAAGGCGCTCGACCGCGAGGGCAAGCCCGTGCGGTATGTGGAACTCGAAGATTCCGACCATTCTTATATGTCTGAAAAAGACGAGCTGACCTACTACACCGAGATCCTCGCCTTTCTGGAGACGCACCTGCCGGTGAATTAGCCAGGCGGCCCTAGTCCAGCGCGCCGATATAGGGCAGGCCGCGGTATTTGCCGGCATCGTCCATGCCATAGCCGACCAGGTAGCGGCCCGGCGCATCGATGGCGCAATAGTCGACGCCGTCTGCGCCGCGTGGGGCCCAGGGCTTTTGGGTCAGAGCGCAGGTGATGACTTCCCGCGCACCCTTGGACAGCAAATGAGCCTTGGCAAAGGCCAGCGTGCGGCCCGTATCGTAGACATCATCCAGAATGATGACGCCCTTGTCCTTCACGGACCGGGCAAGGTCTGCACGCACGACCACGCGACCCGAGCTTTCGCGCGCGTCGCGATAGGATTCCAGCCAGATCACGTCGAGGGTGGGGTGGATATCGCGCCGGGCGAGGGCCTTCATCAGATCCGCCGTGAAGGGTGTGGCCCCGATCAGGATCGAGACAATCGTCCACTCCCCCGTCAGGCGCGGGGCCAGCGTGTCCGCCAGCTTGTCGATCTGGGCCAACAGTTCGTCTTCAGGCACGATTACTTCGATTTTGGGCAGGTCGGTCATTCGGCAGGCGTTTCCGTTTCGGTGGCCATGAGGTCTTCAGTGGTAGGATCCGGGATATCGTCCCGCGGGGGCATATCGGAGAGATCGACGAATTTGAGTTCGATCTCGAAGCTTTCCATCGGCGCCTGTTCGACGACAACCTGAAACGTTCCCGATTCGCCTGCCGCCAGTTGGTCCGGCCGGATGCGGCCGTATTTGGTGGCAACCACGGCGCCGATTTCGTCTTTCAGGTCGACGCGCACCGCTGGCGTGTCGACGGTAGAGCGCGAAATGTTGAGGGCATTGCCTGCCACAGTGACGACTGGAACCGTGTCATTGAAGGTGCGGCTGCGCTGGATATCTTCGAAGTCGAGCCCGAACCGATTCACATTGAACCCGATCTGTTTGTAGATGCTGCCAGCCTGCGGCCAGAGCTTCACGACTTCATTGCGGTACATGATGGCCCCAACGCCGAGGGAGAAGAACAGGCCTGCGGTGACCAGCCAGGAGAGCAGGGCGGCCGTACGGCTCTTGCGACGGCGTTGTTCGCGGACTTTTTCGCGATAAATCTCGTGGGCCGCGGCGGGGGTGCGCCGGACCGTTTCGTCCAGATGTTTTGGTTCAACAAACCAGGATCCGCCACAGGCCGCGCACTTAACAGTGCGACCGCTTTCACCGATTGTTGAGTCATCGGCGAAATACTGGGTTTCACAATTGGGACAGGTGAGGATCATGTCTTGGTGTTTCCCGCAATTCGCCCCAATAATCCATTCGCCCGCGCACAGGACAGGAGCCTATGACTCTTTCCCGCCACGACCTGTTTGACGATGTTGCCGTACGCCTCGATGGTGTTTCGCTGCGCTATGACTCGTCAGAGGATATCCTTAGCGGGATTGATCTGGTCCTGAAACCCGGATCATTCAGCTTTCTGACGGGTGCCTCCGGCGCAGGCAAGACCAGCTTGCTGAAGCTGCTTTATCTCGCACTGAAACCGACACGGGGCGAAGTCTCCTTGTTTGGCCGCCCGACGAGCCGTTTGACGCGAGATCAGCTGTCGGCATTGCGTCGCCGGGTTGGCGTTGTCTTCCAGGAGTTTCGCCTGCTGGACCATTTGACCGCATATGAGAATGTTGCGCTGCCGCTGCGGGTGTTGGGCCGGAAAGAGTCGACCTATCGCAGCGATGTCGAGGAATTGCTGGCCTGGGTCGGGCTTGGCGAGCGGATGCATGCGCGGCCAACCACACTTTCGGGCGGCGAACAGCAGCGCGTCGCCATCGCCCGCGCCGTGGTGACCCAGCCGGACATCCTGATTGCGGACGAGCCGACGGGCAATGTCGACCCGGAGATGGGCTCGCGCCTGATGCGGCTGTTCCTTGAGCTGAACAAGCGCCGGGCTACGACAGTGATTATCGCGACCCACGATCTGGAACTGGTGCGGCAGGTCGAGGCGCCGGTGTTTCGCCTGCAGCACGGCCTGCTGGTACAGGATGTGGAATATGGGCCGGCCGCACGACGGCGGACAGACCTTTCGAAGGCGGTGGAATAGGCATGGCGAAGGAAACTCCTCTCCTGCCGCTTGAGGACGCGCGCGAAATGGCCCTGTTCTTTGTGGTTGGGGCACTGTGTTTTCTTGCGGCGCTGGCGACGCTGTCAGCGAAGTCGACCTATGGCGCGGCGCGCAGCTGGACGGCAGAAGTCGAAGGCGAGCTGACCGTGTCGCTGCCGGATGCTGACCGGCGTGGCGCAGAAGCCGCGCGAAAGCTGATCGAGTCGACCGATGGCATTCGTGAAGCGCGCTTGTTGTCGAAAGCGGAAATTGATGCGCTGCTGGAGCCGAATTTTGGTAGCCGGGGCTTGCCGGAAAGCCTGCCCCTGCCACAGCTGATCGCGGTCACCGCCGAGCCGGATGTGGAGTTTATCGGGCCAACACTTGAGCGCCGTCTCACCGAGGCGGGATTTGTAAACGCTGTGGACGAGCATGCCGATTGGGCCGGAGATGTTCGACGCATGCTGGCGATTGCCCGGCTGGTGGCGCTGACGGCTGTCGCGCTTCTGGCATCAACGGCGGTCGCCGTGATCGCCTTTGCAACACATGCCGCGTTGCTGGCGCGTCGGGATATTGTCGATGTGCTGCATCTGGCAGGCGCGCGGGATCGGTACATTGCCGGCCTGTTCGAGCGACGCTTCTGGTTGCTCGGCATTCGGGCAGGAGCAGTAGGAGCCTTGCTCGCCCTCGGCGCAGCAGCGGCGATGATATTTGCGGTCCATTCCAGCGGCGCGCGAACCGGCCTGCTGCCTGAGCTGAGCCTGGATTTCCTGGACCTGATCATTCTGATCATCACCCCGCTGATTGCGGGACTTGCTGCGCGCCTTGCAGCACGTGTAACTGTCATCCGTTCTCTGAAGAGTGTCATGTGAGCGGTGAAAAACGACTGAAGAAACGACGCATCGGCGTGGTGCCGGCGATCGGAGTGGCAGTGTTGCTGTTGGCGGCGCTGGACTTTGTGCTGTTTGCGAACCGCGCCGCGAAGGCTGACCATTCACCAGAAGTCACTGGCGATGCGATCGTGGCGCTGACAGGAGGGTCCGGTCTGCGCATTGCTGCGGGCGTGGAACTGGTAATGCAGGGGCGTGGCGCACGGTTGCTCATTTCCGGCGTGAACCCGGATGTGCCTGTGGAAGATTTGATCACTCTGGCGGGGGGCGCCGCTGATGTGTGGGCGTGCTGCGTGGATATTGGCTATGTTGCTGAATCTACGCGGGGCAATGCCGAGGAAACCGCTGCCTGGGCATATGAGCGCGATTACAAGAAGCTGATCATCGTGACATCTGATTATCACATGCCGCGCAGCCTGATCGTGCTGAAAAAGTCGATGCCCGATATCGAGTTGGTCGCGTGGCCTGTGCGCACGGTGAATGATCCCGCTTCAATTTGGAGCGATCCTGATTCCTTTCGGGGCGTATTCCTCGAATGGGCCAAGTGGCGCGTGACGACCTTCGAATGACCGGTTATCTGGTAGTCCAATGATGATGTTTCGTTCGATCCTGTTCGTAATCTGGATGTACGGGCTGATGGCCGTTCTGGGCCTGCTGGCCCTTCCGGCATTGCTGTTGCCGAAAGCGGTGACGTTCTGGGCGATCAGCCTGTATGCGCGCGGCCTGATTTGGGGGCTGAAAGTGTTTTGCGGCATCAGCGTGGAAATACGCGGCCGCCAGAACATGCCGCGTGGTACGGTGCTTTATGCGGGCAAGCACAATTGCATGCTGGACGTGTTCATTCCTTTCCTCGTGATGTCTGCACCGGCGATCATCCTGAAGCAGGAATTGCTGTGGTATCCGTTCCTTGGCTGGTATGCGCTGAAGGCGGCGATGATCCCGATTGACCGAGCGGGGAATACGAGAACGCTGAAGAAGATGGTCGCAGCTGCAAGGGAGCGCGCCGACGATGGTCGCCAGATCGTGATCTTCCCGGAAGGGACACGCACGGTGCCAGGGGCCGAGCCTGCCTACCATGCGGCCGGTATTTCGGCGCTCGCCAAGGGTATTGAGGCGCCCATCCTGCCGGTGGCGACAAACGCTGGCCTGTGTTGGCCGGGTCGGGGAGTGAAGCGCAGCAAGGGGACGATCATCTACGAGATCCTGCCGCCCATTCCGGCGGGCCTGCCACGCAAGGAATTGATGAGCCGGCTGCAATCGGAACTCGAGACCGCATCAGACGCTCTTGTTGCCGAGGGCCGTACCGTGCAGGGTCGCCTCGCCCACTAACTCGCTTCAGGACACGTCAATGGTCGAGCCCTCCACCTCTCGGAAAAAATCTCGGTTCTGGCTCTATGCGCCATTTGTCCTGCTGCTGATCCTCGTCGGCGCATGGACAGCCTATTGGTTCATAGCGAAAGACCAACTCGACAAGGGCATTGATGAATGGATAGCGGCAGAACGTGCCAATGGCGCTGAGCTTGAATATTCCTCCAAGTCGTTGGGCGGGTTTCCCTATCGGTTCGAGCTGGTCGTGAATGATCCGATCTACCAGCCGGCCGGTGCGCCCCGCTGGGAAGGTGAGCAATTGCGCCTCGTCATGCAGCCCTGGAACTGGCAGCATGTCATCGCCTATTCGCCGGGTCGGAACCTGCTAACGGAGGCAGGCGGGCTTCGTCAGCCCGTGAC
>NZ_DFME01000126.1:9754-19361 GCF_002375605.1 Hyphomonas sp. UBA3601
GAACCTGAAACCGCGTGAAGGCGCAGAAGATGATTTGATGATCGCCCTGCAATGGGACCGGCTGACCATCAATGCAGCCCCGCAAGGCGCAGAGTTTCTTGGCGACACGATCGGACCTTCACGTCTGATCGGCGAAGTGCGCAGCTTCTTTCCGGCCTGGATTCGCAGCGGCGGCAATCCGGAACGCTTCCATCGCGCGCTCGTGCAGGAAGATGGCGCAGTCGAAATTGCGCAAGGTCTGCTTGATTGGGGCCCGCTGGATCTCGGCGTAAAGGGCGACATCAAGTTTGATGACGGCCTGGCGCATGGCTCTCTGGGCATGCGGATAGAAAGTGCGGACGAGTTGCGCGACGCGCTGGATGCCTCCGGCCAGTTGGGACAGCAGGAAAATGCCATGCTGACCATGCTGGAAACCTCATCTGCGGATGGTGGCTTCCTGACCTTCACCATCAAGGACAGTGAAGTGAGGATGGGTCTGATCCCGGTCGGCACACTGCCAGAGCCGGGCTATTGACGGCGCCCTCGCGGCGGGTGCTGAGCGCGGCCTGCGAGACACTGGCCGCTGCAGACCCCGCATTGGCGAGAGCCTATGACGAACTGGGTATTCCGGAATGGCGGGTGGGCGAACCCTGCTATGCGGCGCTCTGCCGGCTGATTTCCTATCAACAACTCTCTACTACGGCTGCCGGCAGAATCTGGGAACGCACCCAGGCGATGTTTGGCGAAGTGACGCCGGTGGCTGTTCTGGCTGCGGATCCCGAAGATATTCGGGCGTGTGGCATGTCCCGCCCCAAGGTTCAGCACATGATCTCGATTGCCGAGGCGATGACCACAGGCAGGCTCGACCTTGAGCGTGTTTGCACTTCTGATCTGGATGTTGCGCGCAAGGAATTGGTCTCGGTTAAGGGAATCGGCCCGTGGACTGCGGAATTGTTCCTGCTCTATTCGGTCGGCGCGACGGACGCTTTTCCGGTGGGTGATGTTGGCTTGATGGAGGCGCACAAGCTGCTTCTGGAGGTCGAAACCCGTATGGAAATCAAGGAATTCACTGCGCATGCCGAGTGCTGGCGACCCTATCGCGGCGTGGCGGCACATCTGCTCTGGGGCTGGATCAACGACCGGCGCGCCAAGGCGGCCCAGCCGAGCCCTCAGGCCTGACCATCTGGACAGCGTTGCAAAACGCCGCAACTGTCATAATCTCATTATGTGAATCACCTAAAGCAGGGGCGAGACGAAAAGGAGCTACGCCTTCAGTCGGTTCAAACAGACATATCTTCTCAGTGTCATGGAGGTGACCCATGGCTGAGATCATTTCGGCCCCCCCGAGCGGCCGGCCCGCTCTCGTATTGAACGCTGATTTTCGGCCGCTCTCTTATTATCCCCTTTCTTTGTGGCCCTGGCAGGAAGTGGTGAAAGCCGTGTTCCTCGACCGTGTCGATATCATCGCGGAATATGATTATGTCGTCCGCAGCCCGAGCACGGAGTTCCGCCTGCCCAGCGTTATCGCGCTAAGGGATTTTGTCCGGCAGGATCGCCCGCCGGCTTTTACCCGCTTTAATGTCTTCCTGCGCGATGGTTTCGAGTGCGCCTATTGCGGCACGTCGGAGCATCTGACCTTCGACCATGTCATTCCGCGCTCCAAGGGCGGTCGGACAACATGGGAAAACATCGTCGCCGCCTGCAGCCCCTGCAATCTTCGCAAGGGCGGAAAACTGCTCAAGCATACCGACATGCAGCTGATGCGGCGCCCGGCGCGGCCGAATAATTACCAGCTACAGGAGATTGGCCGAAAATTCCCGCCGAACCACCTGCATGAGACCTGGATGGATTATCTCTATTGGGACATCGAACTGGAAGGCTGACCGAAGGGGTTAGTGCCAGTCGTAGGCAAGGCGCGCCTGTTCGATATGGTCGAGCTTTGCGTGCAAAGCTGACCAGTCGTCCGACTCGGCAATGGGCGCCCAGACCGCCTCGACTTCATCGATCACCAGGCTGACCGGGGCAGGGGCCTGGAAGTAGGCGTGCTGAAGGCGTTCGGGCCGGACCGGGCTACGAGCGACCAGCGCGTCCCGCACAGGCGAAAACCGGTCTTCCTTATAGAGCGCAGCCTGGGGTGAGGCGTCGGCCCGCGAGGTGCTTTCATGCCCGCCAAACCAGTCAAAGAAGGTTTGCGGCCAGCTCGCACCTGTCTCGGTCATCCACGCGTAGAATGCCTGCAGGAACTCCGTATCCGCATCAGGATCACCGAATGGTGCAATGCCGAGCATGGCATGAGTGTGAGAAACGAAGCTTTCCTGATAGGCGCGTTCATAAGGCTTGAGACCAGTGGCGAGGTCTTCCGCCCCAGCGAGGGGCAAGAGGGCGGAGGCGAGTTGTTGGAGTGCCCATCCACCCTGCAGGGGTTGGCGCCCGAAACGGTATAGACCCTGCTGGTCGAAATAGGCGGCGGTGAAGTTCGGATCGGAAATCGGCAGGAACCGCCACGGACCGAAATCGAATGTCTCGCCGGTAATATTGAAATTGTCCGTGTTCATCACGCCATGCACGAAACCAGCGGTCATCCATTGCCCGATCATGTGACCGGTCGCGGATGCTATGGCCGAGAGCATGTTTACCGTCTTGCGACTGACATCGTCATCCATCGCATGAGGATGGAAGTTGGTCACTACATAGTCGACGAGCCGCGCCAGATCGTCTGCCTGTTCAAGATAGGCAAGACGCTGGAAGCTGCCGAAACGGATGTGACTGTGTGACAGGCGAGTGAGTACGGCAGAGCGAGTCGGGGAGGGTTCGTCGTTCCGGGCCAGCTGTTCGCCGGTCTCTATGAGGGCGAACGGCTTGGAGGTGTTTACGCCAAGGGCTTCGAGGTAATTCGCGGCAAGAATCTCGCGCACGCCACCCTTGAGCGTCAGGCGGCCATCGCCTTGGCGACTCCATGGCGTCTGACCGGAGCCCTTCGTACCTAGATCGAGCAGGCGTGAGTCCGTGTCGCGGACCTGTGCAAACAGGAAGCCGCGTCCATCGCCCAGTTGCGGATTGTAGGTGCCGAACTGGTGGCCGTGATAGCGCAGGGCGAGGGACCGTTTCAGATTTTGGGGCAGGGGCGCGAACCGGCCGAAATGGGTCGCCTGATCCGCTGTATCCAGATCGCCCAGACCGACCTCGTCGGCCCAGCGCGTGTTCCAGTACCGTATTGTATGCTTCGGGAAGTCTGCAGGATCGACGGGGTCGCTTATGAAATCGGCGATGGCGAGAATGGGGGGGGTCTGGGTCATGCGCTCTCACATAGGGCCTGAATGAAGAAAGGGCGACCCGCCGGGCCGCCCTTTCCGAAAAGATTGACAGGAACTGATCCTAGTATTCGTAGGTCAGCTCGAGGCCAACAAGACGGCCTTTCTTGAGCGGAGCGAACGTGCTGCCACCAGGGTCATTCTGGTAAGGTAGCTGCGTACCGGTCGACCGAGGGGCCGGGAAAGGCAGCTGGGTATCGTTACCCGTCTGAACTTCGTCTAGCAGGTTCTTGCCGTAGATCGACGCGGCGAGACCGTCTATTGGCGTTTCCCAAGTCAGGTTCGCATTCAGCATGTTGGCGGAACGAATCCAACCGAAGTTGCTGTCAGTATATGCGATACGGTCACGATATTGATAGTTCACCTGACCGACGAGGGCACCGGAGTTCCCGAGGTCGATGTCCTTGATGAGACCGACGCCCCAGGTTGCTTGTGGCACGCGGGGGAGGTCGAGTGCGAGATCGCTGTCACCCACGACACCGTCCGCATCCAGATCGAAGAACACGTCATCATAGGATGCATCGATCATGCCGACATTGAACGTGGCGAGCCAGGAGTCTGCGAAGGCGACCCGACCATCCACTTCGACGCCCGTGATGGTCGCATCGGCGGTGTTGATGATGTTCTGAACAACGCCCGATGAACCAGCGGTGTTGACCTCACGCTGCATGTTCTGGATTTCGGTGTGGAACACAGCACCATTGACCTGGATACGACCGTCTTCACTGCTGGTCTTGAATCCAACTTCGAAGGCGTCGACTTCTTCTTCATCAAATCCGAAATCGCCGGTTTGGTTCACGAAGTCGAAGAAGATCGGAATATCGGTGATGCGGAAATTGTAGCCACCGGAGCGGAAGCCTTTGGTGTAGTGACCATAGGTCTGCAAATTGTCGTTCCAGAAGTATTGCAGGCCAACTTTCGGCGTCCAGTTGGACCACTCATTGCCATCACTGAAACCATTAGGCTCCTGTGCCAAACCACCTGTGATCAGCGAGATCAGAGCGTTGGTGCCGTCTGGCGAACAGGTGCCGCCAACAACCGAACACTCATTGCGTGGACGGAGATAGATAACGTCGGCTTCTTTTTCTTCATTGGAATAACGCAGGCCGAGCGTACCGACCAGCTTGTCCGTGAGGGAATAGTCGACGTTGGCGAAGGCGCCCCAGACGGTATGGTCCTGACGGCCACCACCATAGAAGCCCCACGGAATTGTCGCTGGAAGCGTGGCTGGGCGGGTGGTCGGCAGGTTGCGCGTTTCAGTGTAGGCGATTTCTTGCTCGAAATAGTACACGCCAGTCGTCACGTCCGCTTTTCCGAACGTGCCAGCATAGCGCAGCTCGTTGGAGAACTGTTCCTGCGAGAGCTCAGCACCGGAATGAAAGAAGGTGATTGGCGAAGCATCAATGTCGCCGATCGAGTCGCCCGTATAATCACGATAGCCGAAGATGTTGGTGATACGGCCGTTGCCGAAATCAACGTCATAATCGGTACGCAGAGAGCCGAAGACAGTTTCGGATTCTGCCAAGCCTGGCTCGTCAATTGAGAAATCGAACGAGTCGCGGTCGAAATAGCCAGCGTTGGAGCCGGATGGGCCATCACCGCGGCTGTCGGTATACTCGACCTTGCCGAGGAAGGTGAGACGCTCGGTGGGCGTGAATTCCAGCGCGCCGCGATAGGTTGCGGTCTGGAGTTCACCGTGATTGTCGCCATTGTACTGGTTTTCGAAATAGCCGGCGTCGGTTGTGTAGGAGGCGCCGATCTTTCCGTTCAGCACGCCTTCGATCAGCGGGCCGGAGACGTAGCCTTGGACAGTAGCGCTGTTGCCACCACGGTCCTCGTCAACCGGGCCGTCAACTTTCGCACCGATCTTGTAGGTGAATTCATCCGACGGATTGCCCGTGTTCACGACCACAGCGCCGCCAGTGGTGTTGCGACCAAACAGGAGGCCTTGAGGGCCACGCAGAATTTCGATGCTGTCCACGTCGAACAGGTCGATGACCACGCCGCTGTTCACGCCCAGGTAGACACCGTCGATGAAGACGCCGACGGCCGGATCGATCGATGGGATGGACGAGTTCACGCCCAGACCACGAATGGCGAAGTTCGCAGTGCCGCGTGACGTGCCGACATCATCCAGCGAAACGTTTGGGGACGAGTAGGACAGGCTTTCCAGTGTCGTGACGTTCAGCGCGTCGAGCGTGTCGGAGTTGAAGGCCGTAACCGCGACGGGCACATCCTGAACATTCTCGACGTCCTTTTTCTTTGTGGCGGTCACAGTGACCGTTCCAAGTACGCGATCGATTGCAGATTCACGTTCGGTTTCAGCTTCCTGTGCCTGGGCATTGGTCGCAATTAGAAGGACGGCGGAAGCCGTCGCAAACAACGATTGTTTGAGATGCATAGCAGTTTCCTGATTGTAATATTATAGTTCCGGGAGGGTATTTCGGAGCCCGCTCTTGGCGGCGGGTACGATTAAAAATAATCGCTATTTCGCTAGATTCAGCCTCAAATAACGAGTCTGTCGGGGATTGTTTTTTACTGTAACATTTGCGCCACAATCGGGCCGTTTCCGACCAGATATGTTCAGAAATTGTGCAGGTCCGGATCAAGCTTCTAGATACGACAACGTTGTAATGATGGCGTCCCGTAAGGAAGCTGCGGCAATTTGTTGCGCCGCACAACAAAATTACCCTGTTTCCGTCCGGAAGCGAGCATATGCTGCCTGTGAGTGAGACATGAGCCGAACACTAGATTCGGCCGCTCACACCACGGGAGGAAGTATATGAAACACCAAATGAAAATGTGGATAAGTGCGTCTTGCGCTGCGCTGGCGGTCGGTATGCCGGCCGTCGCACAGGAGGAAGACGGGAGCGAGCTGCGCCAGTCGACCGTTACGGTTACTGGCTCGCTGATCGCGGGTACACCGGAAGATGCCGCGCTGCCAGTCGACGTGCTGACCGCCGCTGAATTGAAACTTGAGGGTTCGCCATCAATAACGGAACTGATCCGGAATCTCGGCGTATCGTCGGGGGTTGATGGACAAACCAATCAGTTCGCCTCGAACGGACTGGAGGGTACGTCCAACGTCAACCTACGCGGGCTTGGCCCAGCCAGGACACTGGTCCTGATCAATGGACGCCGCCAGACCTATCACCCTTATGCGATTGGCGAGCAGGCGCAGCTGTTCATTGACACGAACATGATCCCGAGTGCCGCAGTCGGCCGGATCGAGGTGCTGAAGGATGGCGCGGCCGCGATCTATGGTTCGGACGCCATTGCCGGCGTCGTGAACTTCATAACACGGTCAGACCTGGAAGGGTTCGAAATCAGCGCTGACTTCCAGCAATTCGACGGCACCGACGGCGAGTACAACATCAATGCCTCCTACGGCATGCAGGGCGGCAACTGGAACTGGGTCACTTCGGTAGGCTACAATTTCCGTCCGGAAGTGCCACTGCTGGAGAAGGACTGGGCGATCCTGCCTTATGCCGATAATCCGGTCGGCGGCTGGTCCACCCTGTCCAATCCCGGCTATTATGTGCCACTGGGACTTATTGGCGGCCAGGTCGGAGCAATCCAGGGTCCGACCGGCGACCTCGGCTGTGTTGATACGGGCGGCTTCGTCAATCCGGCTAGCGGCCTGTGCAACTTCAACTTCACCCAGTATGACAACCTGGTCGAGGAAGAGGAGCGCTACCAGGTCTTCTCCGAGTACAACCGGACCTTCGGCAATGGCATCGATTTCCACATCGAGGGCCTTTATGGCTACAGCGACGTGCCGTCTTGGAAGACGTCTCCGTCTTATCCGCCGCAGGAGCTTGCGACCCAAGTCGTTCTGGCCTCGCATCCTGGCTTCCAGCAATACATGGCCGACAATCCTGGTCAGTTCCCGGCCGGCACGCTGGCGGCGCTGTTTATCGGCCGTTCGTTTGGTTGGGGCGGTTACCCCGGATCGGATGGCGGACCGCAGGAAGGCTTCCGTACCTATGAGAGTTATCGCGTGGCCAGTGACCTGGCCGGGCAGTTCGACAATGGCATCAATTGGGATGCCGCGCTGAGCTGGTCGACCACGGAAGGCGAGCGGGTGACGAATGACACCTATATCGCTGGCTTCACCGCCGCTCTGAACGGATTTGGTGTCTGTACGGACCCGATCACGGGGAACGACCCGGCGACCGGAACCCAGCCCTATGCGGCCGGCTATGCCGGATCGCTGACGGCCGGTGCCGGCGGGTGTGAATATTACAACCCGTTCTCGAACGCGATTGCTGCCAACGGAATTACCGGTGTCGCGAACCCGAGCTATGTACCAGGCTTGGAAAACACCGAAACGCTGGCCGACTGGCTGACGGACGGTGTCGGCACCACGGTGACCACAGACCTTCTGGTATTTGATGCCTCCATGTCCGGCATGAGCGGCATCCAGGCCGCTGGTGGCGAAGTGGGCTGGGGCGTCGGCATGCAGGTGCGTCGGGAAGGTTATGAAGTCGTTCCAAACGACGTGACGAACCTGACCCTCAATCCGGGCCCGGGCGGCACGGGACCATTCTCCTTCTTGGCCGGTACGACGCCAGTGGATGAGGACCAGACCATCTATGCCGTCTTCGGTGAACTGCAGGTGCCGCTCTATGAGGACATAGATATGCAGGTGGCCATGCGCTACGAAGATTATGGTGGCGATGTTGGCTCGACCTTCGACCCAAAGGTTGCGATCAAGTGGCAGGCCAATGACAACCTCGCCCTGCGAGGTTCGGCCCAGACCTCGTTCCGCGGGCCAACCCTGAACCAGCTGTCCGGCCAGGTCACGACCCTGCAGTTCGTTGGTGCAGCCTCGGCGTTCAAGGCGGTCGACCAGTTCGGCGATGCGGCCCTGAGCCCGGAATCGGCTTTCAGCTTCAATGTCGGCGCCCTGTATGACAACCAGAACGGATTCACCGCGTCGATCGACTACTACAATTTCGACTTCTCGGATCCGATCATTGTCGAAGACCAGTCGTCGATCGTGGGTGCCGCCGTTGCGGCCCTGGCGGCTGGGGACCTGGAGAACCCGATCCTGTCGCGGATCACCTTCACCGACAACAATGGTGACGGCATCAATACAGCCGATGAAATTGCCCGTATCAGGACAAATGTCGTGAACGGCCCGGACATTCAGACGTCCGGCGTGGACGTCCGTGCCGAACAGGTCTGGGACATGAACACCTCAAGCTTCACCCTCGGCGGCGAAGCCAGTTATATCATAGAGTATGATGTGGACGATTTCGACATCGAAGGCGTGATGATTGCCGGCGGTGATCGGGTCGGCCAGTTCAACCGGTCGAATTTCTCCCGCTCGCTGCCGCAGCTCAAAGCCAATATCTTTGGGAACTATGAGCTCGGTGATCACAACTTCCGCGCTGTGATGCGCTACATGGATGCATATGATGATGAGCGTGGCGACCTGACTGGCAACAACACGACGGAGATCGATAGCCAGACCACGTTCGACCTGTTCTACACTTGGCAGTCGACCGCTTGGGACCTCGACCTCGGTCTGTCTGTGGTGAACGTGACGGATGAAGATCCACCATTTGCACAGTTCGATCTGAATTATGATCCCTACACACACAATCCGTTTGGCCGTACATTCAAGATAAGTGTGACCAAGCGTTTCGGCGGCAGCAACTGATTGCCATCGAATGCAGCACTGGGGACGGCCTTCGGGTCGTCCCCTTTTTTATGCCGGGATGTCAGAAGGCGCCAAGTGCCCGGCCAGCTTCAACGCCGGCATCGCGGATAGCAACGCGCACGGCATCTGACAGGGCGGTCATGTTCATGAAGCCATGTACCATGCCCGGATGTTCGCGCACGCTGACGCGCACGCCAAAACTCGCCATCTTGTCGGCATAGGCGAGGCCTTCATCCTTGAGCGGGTCCCATCCGCACAGTACGAAGTGCGCTGGCGGCAGGCCCTTGAAGGCATTCGGTTCTGCGAAGAGGGGCGAGACGCGAGGATCCATTCGTTCGGCATCATTCCCGATATAGGCATCGCGGAAATACTCGAACAGATTGGCTGATATGAAGAAGCCGCCTTCCTGGAAACTCATTTTCTTTGTGCGGATGTCCACAAATTGTACAAGCGGATAGAGCAATAGCTGGAAGGCAGGGCCCTTTTGGCCCGTCCGCAACAATTCCTGAGCCAGAAAGGCAGACAGGTTTCCGCCAGCACTGTCGCCGCTGACCGCCAACCGGTCCGGATCAACCCCGCACGCTTCGGCATGGGTGGTGATCCAGCTCCATGCGGCGAGGGCATCTTCATGGGCCGCGGGAAATTTGTG
>NZ_DFME01000126.1:19478-22210 GCF_002375605.1 Hyphomonas sp. UBA3601
GCGAGCCGGTAGTCGATCGCGATCACCCTGGAGCGTGCGCCTTCAGCCAGCCGCTTGCAGATCATGTCATGACTGTCCAGGTCGCCGAGCACAAAGCCGCCGCCATGGAAGAAAATGATTCCCGGACCGGGCGGAATGCCTGCGCCGAGGGGGGTGTAGATACGTGCCTTCATCGGCCCGCCGGGGCCGGGGATGGTGATCAGCGAGATATTTGCCATCTCCGGCGCATCACGCTCGATCGCGCGACTGGCGACATAGAATTGCTGGCGCAGACGATCGACCGAACCTTTCCAGTCTACAGCGGAAAAGTCCGGCATCTGGAATTTGTCCATGAATTGGCGGAAGGTATCATCGAAGCCCATGACAGGCTAAATGGGGGTAAATTCCGGCCTTGTGAAGACGGCAATACGCCGCCAAGATGACGATATGAAAACCATAGACGTCTTCTGGTCGTTTCGTTCGCCCTATTCCTATCTTGCGACCAAGCGCCTTCGCAGCATGAGCAATGCCTGGGATGTACGGGTGCGTCCGCGACCAGTCTATCCGATTGCCATTCGAACGCCGGAATTCTTCTCCGAAATACGGCCGCAATGGGTGCCCTATCTGATGAGGGATATTGTCCGTCTGTCGCAATATCTGGGGCTACCGCTCGGAGCGCTCAATCCGGATCCTGTCGTCATGAACATGATGACCCGCGAGATTTCACCGGACCAGCCGCATATTGGTCGGCTGACCCGAATGGGGATTCTTGCTTGTGAGATCGGCGACGCCGAGGGCTGGGCCTTCATGGATGAGGTCTCCAGCCTGATCTGGTCAGGAGGGGCTTGGACCGAAGGGACTGCTCTGGTTGAAGCTGCCGCGCGTGCAGGGTTTGACCTCGCCGAATTGGACTCTCGGCAGGAAGCAGAGAAGGACCGGCTCGAAGGCTTGATTGCCGAGAACCAGGCTGCTCAGGATCCGCATCATTGGGGTGTGCCGCTGATGGTGTTCGAAGGGGAGGCCTTCTTCGGCCAGGACCGGCTGGATGTGCTGGAATGGCGACTGGAACAGTCTGGCGTGCAGCGCCGGTCATTCAAAAGCTCGACAAGCTCTTTAACTGGCTGAGGTCTCCACCGCTGAAATCCGCAGAGCGAACCATCTCAGCAAATGCGCGGCCCTTGGTCCCCTGGGGCAGGGTTTTCAGCGCGGTTACGGCAGTCGCGCCCAATTGGCACATATCGAGAGAAGCCAGCGCTGACTTCGACGGACCTTCCGGTCCGGAGGCCATTAGGAGTGGCATGATTTGTGGATCCGACATCAGGGACATCGCGACGCCTTGAAGTGCCGCTTCATCGCGAGATGTCAAGTTGCCGTGCTTCACGGGACGCGTTTGGGCGTCTTCAATGGCCAAGAGCGCTATACTGATTGACGCAAACGAATAGTCAGTCAGTTCGGAGCCAAGATCTGCGAGGTCGGACGCAGCGGCCATCTGACCCGACAGGCCTGACGCTGTGTTGAAGTCCTGATATCGGCTGCCGGCACACCAGCGATGCCCGGAACGCGATGCGCTCTTGAGCTGTGAACGGGTCATATCCAGCCAGTCATCGACATGGCGCATATCAGCCTTTGCCAAGTCCGACTTGTGCCGAGCCAATACCTGGCCAGCCTCTTCGATGGCAATTTTCGTATGATCGTATGCGTCGGCTTTGGCGAGCCGCCGATCAAGATTTGCGCGTGCCGCGGGATCGACGCGGCTGAGGGCGGACAGGAATGACCTGGCCGATTTTCCAGAGAACTCCGGATATTCCATCTTTGTGGTGGTGGCGGCGTCTTGCATCCGAGCAAGCGTGTGAGCGCTTCCCGGCGCAGCGTGGTTTGCGGATTGAGGCAAGTTGAGCACAGCGAAGAATGCGCCTGCTACAACGGCCAGGGTGATCGCTCCGAAAACAAGCGTGTTTCCGCCTGCTGATTTTTCCCCGCCTCGCGCGTCAAACGTCATTATACGTCCCCCGATACAATATAGGTTATATGGGGAAAATACTGACAAAGACTTATCGGGACAGAAAAACCGTTTTGCTTCAGAGACTTCGCGCGCGGGTCGCGTCAAATATACTTCAGGCCTCGGCCTGAACTGCAGCGACCACTAGCGAAAGCGCACGGTGCATCAGTTCTTCATCCAGGGCCTCAGCCATGACTCGGATCAGGGGTTCTGTGCCAGATTTGCGTACAACCATACGGCCGCGTTCGCCCAACAGCTCGTCCGCTTGCGTCAGGGCATCGCCCACGCCTGAGCTTTCAAGGGGATTGGAGCCATTGAAGGGGATGTTGACCAATTCCTGGGGTGCAGGCTCAAACACCCGCATGATACTGGAAGCGGGCCGATCACTGGAGGCGAGCGTTTTCAGCACCTGGAGTGCCGCTAGCAGGCCGTCGCCTGTGGTCGAGACGTCGGACAGAATGATATGGCCGGACTGTTCGCCGCCCAGATTGAAACCATGTTGGCGCATATGTTCGCCGACATAGCGATCGCCCACTTTGGTACGGGCGAGGGTGAGATCCAGCCCCTTGAGATATTCGGCAAGCCCCATGTTCGACATGATCGTGGCGACCATGCCACCGCCCTTGAGACGGCCGGCGCGATGAAGTTCGCCCGCGATGAGCGCCATGACCTGATCGCCATCCACTTCTTCACCCAGCTCATCAATCACGATAACGCGGTCGGCATCGCCATCGAAGGCGATGCCAATGTCCGC
>NZ_DFME01000016.1:0-4665 GCF_002375605.1 Hyphomonas sp. UBA3601
CACCGTTTTCAGGACCACAAGATTTTCAGGGGCCACCTCACGCCATGGCGCCACAGGGGCCGGAGCGTCTACCATCTCGGAGGCGGGGGCAGGGCTCGGATCGGGCGCTGTTTCGCAAGCGCCCAACAAGGAGATGCCGATGGCAACTGCCATGAGAGATATCCGCACCATCTTTGTGTCCTTCCCAAGAAATCATCCGCCTGCTAAGCGCCGCTCATGTATCAGATAAGTGCAAAAGGCGCGCGGGCGCCAGTTGAAACGGCGTGGGATGCGCTGGCCTGGGCCGATCCGTCGCCAGCGGGCGCGGTTGATGCCAAGGAGGACAGCCGGACCAGTTGGCGGCTCGATGCGTTCGCGGAAACGCTCGAAGACGCCAAAGCCTGCGTTGTCATTATCGAAGAAGCCGCGCCGGATCTTGTCGCGCGGATCGAACAGGTGATCGAGCAAGACTGGGTGACGCTGTCACTCGAAGGCTTGCCACCGGTCAAGGCCGGACCGTTCGTTGTAGCGGGCAGCCACGCCCTTGCGCGCCAGTCACCGGGAAAGATTTCCGTGCTGATCGAGGCCGGCCCTGCGTTTGGAACGGGCCATCATGGCACGACGCTCGGATGCTTGCTGGCGCTGGATGATGTGCGCCGCCGCCGGTCCATCGGCAAGGTGCTTGACCTTGGCACGGGCTCCGGCGTTCTGGCGATTGCTGCTCTGAAGGCGGGGGCATCCTCGGCGATCGGTACGGATATCGATCTCGATAGCGTGCGTGTGGCGAATGAGAATGCCCGCAAGAATCATGTCAACGGCTTCACCGCCTTGCATGTCACCGGTGCGAACACGCCACGCATTCGTCAGGGCGGGCCGTATGACACCGTGTTTGCGAACATCCTGATGCGGCCCCTGATCGGGCTCGCACCGGATATTGCGTCTCTCACGGCGCCGGGCGGCACAATTATCCTGTCAGGACTGCTGCACCACCAAGCGCCGCCAGTCCGGAACGCCTTTGCGTCCCGCGGGCTCGACTTCCAGACACGTATTCGCGAAGACGGGTGGTCGACGCTGGTGTTCCGGAAGCCGGGTTAAGCCCTGCAGGATCAGTAAGCGGCGCGGCGCGCCCAGCGCGCAGAACGGCGTGCCAGGATTTGCGGACGCTGGCTTTCGGCGCTCTGCAGCGCGTTCACGAAGGCTGGCTCAGCCATCTCGTTGACCATCAGCGAACGGCCCTGGCCGTTGAGGATTGCCATTTCTGGCGCAGTAATTGTGTTTTGACGTCTCATAGTGCGTCCCTCTTTTTGTATTGTGCGGCGCACAATCTTTTGTGTGGGCGCTATGTAGCGTAAAAGCATAAACAAAAAAGCATAGAAAAGCGGAAATTTGCATGAATAAATGCATAGCTACGATGCGGCTTTCTATGGTCAAAACCACGCTTTCGCACTAAGTAGGGGACATGAGACAGACATTTGATATCAAGGGCGGTCCGCAGGACGGCCGGGCGCATCTGCCCCTCGTTCGCGAACAGCTTTCCGCGCAGGGGCTCGACGGCCTTTATGTTCCGCATGATGATGAATACCAGAACGAATACCTGCCTGACGCCAATGAGCGCCTGGCTTGGGTGAGCGGGTTTACCGGTTCGTTCGGTTCTGCATTCGTCTTCACAGACCGCGCGGTGATCTTCGCCGATGGCCGCTACACGCTGCAGGTCGCCGACCAGACCGATCCGGATCTCTGGGAAGTTCAGGCTGTGCCGGAGCCCGGCCCGTTCGGCTGGCTCAAATCGCAGGACATGACCGGCAAGCGCATCGGCTATGACCCGAAACTGATGAGCCCGAACGATGTCGCGGCCATGGGCACGGCCGCCAAGGCGGCTGGCGCTGAACTGGTCAGCGTCGCGAACAATCCTATCGACCTCGCCTGGGCCGACCGGCCAGACCAGCCCGCCGCGCTCGTCGTGCCGCATGAGGTAAAATTTGCAGGCGTCGCGCATGACGAAAAGCGCGTGCAGATTGGCCACGATCTCAAAGCCGAAAAGCTCGACGCGGCTGTGATCACGTCGCCGGCGTCCATCGCCTGGGCTTTCAACATTCGCGGCGGTGATGTCAGCTGCACGCCGCTGCCGCTCGGCCGCGCCATTCTGTTCGCAGACGGGTCAGCTGACCTCTTCCTTGATGAAGTGAAAGTATCCAACGCGCTCCGCCAGCATCTTGGCAACAGTGTCACGTTGCGCCCGTTGGCCGATCTCGAAAAGGGCCTTTCAGACCTGAAAGGCAAGACGGTCAGCGTTGATCCGGATGTGGCCTCAGCCTGGTTCTTTGACCAGCTCGAACAGGCTGGTGCAACGCCTGTACGCCAACGCGACCCGGTCGCTCTGCCCAAGGCTTGCAAGAATGACGCGGAACTCGCAGGCTCGGCCGCCGCCCATCTTCGTGATGGCGTGGCCCTGACCCGCTTCCTGCACTGGCTTGATACGGACGCGCAGAGCGGCGAGATCACCGAGATCGACGCCGCCATCAAGCTGGAAGAATTCCGCGAAAACCTTGGCGGCCTGAACGATTTGTCCTTCCCGACAATTTCCGGTGCCGGCCCGAATGGCGCGCTGCCGCATTACCGCGTTTCGACAGCCTCGAACCGCAAGCTGGAACGTGGCAGCCTCTATCTTGTCGACAGTGGCGGCCAGTATCTGGACGGCACGACAGACGTGACGCGTACGGTTCCCATCGGTGATCCGAGCGCGGACATGCGGCGTCACTACACGCTGGTCCTGAAGGGGCATATCTCGCTGGCCATGGTGCGCTTTCCGAAAGGCACGACCGGAACCCATCTCGACATTCTCGCGCGCCATGCGCTCTGGCAGGCCGGGCTCGACTACCAGCACGGCACCGGCCATGGGGTCGGCGTCTATCTCGGCGTCCATGAAGGCCCGCAGCGCATTGCCAAGGCGTGGAATTCCGTGCCGCTGGAAACCGGCATGATCGTCTCGAATGAGCCGGGCTATTACCGCGCCGGACAGTACGGCATCCGGATCGAGAACCTTCAATATGTCACGCCACCGGCGGCCATCGAAGGTGGCGAACTCGACATGTATGGCTTTGAATGCCTGACCTTCGCGCCCCTCGCGCGGGACCTGATCGATCTGGCTCATCTGACCAAGGACGAGCGGGACTGGGTCGATGCCTATCACGCGCAAGTCTACGAATTGCTGGCCGACCGTCTGGACGGGCCGGTGAAGGACTGGTTGCGCGCGGCCTGCATGCCGCTTTAGGCAGTCTGTGAAAATCGCGCTTGTTCCGGTTTTGTTCTGGTGATAAATCATGGCCAGTAGACTCTTTGGAGACTGGCCATGATCCTTTCATTGTCGATACGTGATTTCGTCCTGATTGACCGCCTGGACATCGAACCGGGCGCCGGGTTTACGGCGCTGACCGGGGAGACCGGGGCGGGCAAGTCCATCATTCTCGATGCCCTGTCGCTTGCGATGGGGCACGGGTCCGACCGTGGGATGATCCGGGCGGGGCAGGACCAGTCGAGTGTGGCGGTTGAGTTTTCGCCCCCGGTCAGCCATCCAGTCTGGTCTGCACTGGCCGAAGCAGGCATTGACGCTTCGCCGGACGAGACCCTGACCATGAAACGCGTGATCCGCCGCAACGGCCCCGCGCGTGCCTTTCTCAATGACCAGCCGGTCAGCGCGGCGCTCCTGTCGGAGATCGGGGACCTCTTGGTCGAGATTCACGGCCAGCACGCGGCCTCCACCCTGCTGAAGCCATCATCTCACCGCCGTTTGCTCGACCAGTTTGCAGGCAATGAAAAGCTTTTGGACATGTGCGCGGCCACTCATGCTGCGATGGCGGAGGCCAGCGCCCGGCGTCAGGAACTTGAAGACGCGCATGCCGAAGCCATCGAACATCGCGAATGGCTGGCCGAGGCTGTGGCCGAGCTCTCCAGCTTGAATCCGCAGGAAGGCGAAGCCGCCATCCTGACAGAGCGTCGGACCCTGTTGATGCAGTCGGAACGCGTCACCGAGGCCGTGCGTGAAGCCGAAAATGTGTTGGAAAAGTCCGGCGTGGAAGATGCCTTGTCCAAGGCGGCGCGTGCCACCGAACGGATTTGCCGCTTGCCGGGATTTGAATCCTCTCAGGACACGCTGCCGGTTGCCGCACGTGCCGCCGCCGAAGCAGTCGAGCGGGCCTTGATTGAAGCGCGCGAAGCAGCAGGCGCGATCAGCCAGCTCGAACGGCTTGTCGATCATGATTCTGCTGAACTGGACGGCGCCGAGGCGCGGCTGTTCGCCTTGCGGGCAGCGGGCCGGAAGCATGGCTGCGATCCCGATCTCCTGCCAGACATGCTCACTTCATTGAGTGATCGGCTCGACCTGGTTGAAGCGGGCGAAGACGCGCTGATTGCTGCCCGCAAGGCTGAAGCATCTGCCCGGGCCGACTGGCATCAGGCGGCGGGCAAGCTAAGCGACGCCCGGCAGGCGGCCGCGTCGCAATTGGAAAAAGCCATCGCGCGCGAGCTGAAGCCGCTGAAACTCGGCCGCTCGGTGATCCGGGTTGCGATCACGCCGCTGGCAGAGGGGGAGGGCGGCCCGAACGGAATCGACTGGGTCGAATTTGATGCCGAGACCAATCCGGGCGCGGGTTTTGGCCCGTTGCGCAAGATTGCGTCCGGCGGCGAACT
>NZ_DFME01000016.1:4864-5154 GCF_002375605.1 Hyphomonas sp. UBA3601
GAGGCCGATCAGGGCGTTGGAGGCGCGGTCGCGGCCGCGATCGGGGAACGCCTGATCTCGCTGGGTCAGGCCCGGCAGGTCTTCGCCATCACGCACAGCCCGCAAGTGGCCGCGTCCGCTTCAGCCCAGTGGCTTGTGGAGAAGGAGCAGGATGGGGCTGGCGGCTCACGCATACGCGGGCTAGATGACAGCAGCAGGCAGGAAGAAATTGCCCGAATGCTGTCAGGCGCCGAAGTTACCGCTGAGGCCCGCGCAGCCGCCGGGAGGTTGTTGGAGGGTGCATGAGCGAG
>NZ_DFME01000035.1:0-476 GCF_002375605.1 Hyphomonas sp. UBA3601
GGTGGGCGAAGCCTTCGACAAGACAGCCAAGACGCTGGGGCTCGGATTTCCCGGCGGGCCTGCGGTCGAGCGCCTCGCAGAGGGGGGCAATCCAGAGGCTTTTGCCCTGCCCCGCCCGCTGCTGAACAGGCCGGATCTCGATATGAGCTTTGCAGGGCTGAAGACGGCTGTTGCGCGCGCCGCGGCCGAAGACGAGATGAATGAGGATCGGATGATGGATCTCTGCGCGAGTTTCCAGACGGCGGTGACCGATATTCTCGCCACAAAGGCCGCACTGGCGCTTGAGGCGTTTGATCCGGGTGAGGATGGCACGAAACGGTTCGTCGTGGCGGGCGGCGTCGCGGCCAACAAGGCCATCCGTGCCGCACTGGACGACGTGGCCAAAGGCGCAGGTGCGCGCCTGATTGCGCCGCCGCTGAGACATTGTACGGATAATGCCGCCATGATCGCGCTGGCCGGAGCGGAAAGATTGGCGG
>NZ_DFME01000035.1:640-922 GCF_002375605.1 Hyphomonas sp. UBA3601
GGCCGGGGACCTTGGCACCGGGGCGAGACCCCGCTGGCCGCTCGATGAAGCGGCGGCGCAATCAGCGCCCGTCTATGGCACGGGCCGCCGGGGCGCCAAGGCCTGATCAGGCCGCATTCTAAACCGCGAATTCAGCAAGCGAATAGGTCGCCGCAAGGATGGCGATGGCCATAGGAAGCGCCGCAAGCAAGGCGGCCAGGGACTGGCGAGCTTCGGTCTTGGACAATGTCATTGATTTGGTCTTTCAGCATTTACCGACAGCGACCATCGCTGCCGTTGACT
>NZ_DFME01000035.1:1086-5654 GCF_002375605.1 Hyphomonas sp. UBA3601
AACATTTATCAATGAACAAAAACGAAATTATTCAGAATTTATCTATCTGACGCTCCGGAACGACCGCGCCAGCTGACAATCCAGCCAGAACCAGGTCCATCACACCCGCCAGTTCACGCTTCAATTTCGGCAATGTCAGGTGCGAGAACATCTGGGGAAAGCGAAACTTCATCATCGATGCCTGAATCATTTCCGCCGTCTCTTCCTTTCGGTCGAGCGGACGAAACTCACCGGCCTCAATGCCGTTCTCGAGAATCTGAACCAGATAGACCCGCTCCTGGGCCAGCTGTTCATTCATGAACAGAGGCCGCTCATCTGCCAGCGTCTCGGCAAGCTCGACCAGCTTGTCCTTTTCTTCCAGTGCCTCATAGGTACGCACCATGCTGAACTCAAAAAACTGGCGCAGACGATCTGCCGCCGTGATTGGCTTCCGACAGATGCTGGCATAAGTCTGGTAGAGTTCTGAATTGAACTTGCGACCGATGGCTTCGGCAATATCGAGTTTGGACGCGAAGAAGCGGTAGATATTGCCCGCAGACATGTTGCAGTCCTTGGCAATCTCCGACATCGTCGTCTTGGAATAGCCGTAGTGAACGATGCGTTCCATCGCGGCTTCCAAGATCTGTTGGCGGGTGTCTGTTGTATCGTTCATGGCGCCACCATACTCCCTGTTACTGAAGGATCAATGATTCATTCAGCCCATTTGTTCCACTATTGCGGACTCTGGGCAGGTTGCAGGCATTGTGCAATACGAACAGGAAATCTTGCCTTCATTCGGAGTCGTTCGTCATGCGCATTTTCTGTTTTCACAATCTGGACAATGAAACCAATGGTGCCGAGTTGCGCGCCGCGACCCGGTCGGCCCATCTGGAATGGGCTGCAGGATTGGGGGACCAGCTACGCATGGCCGGGCCGCTGCTGTCCGAGGATGGCGCGATGATCGGGTCTGTCTTCCTGGTCGAGGCCGATGACCTGGCTTCGGCCAAGGCATTGGCCGAGCAGGACCCGTATAACAAGGCAGGAGTGTTCGACCGCGTGGACGTGCGCGAAACGAAATGGCTGATCGGGCAAGGAAAGCGCGCATGAGACAGCTGGTCCTTGGAAATCTGAACTATTCCAGCTGGTCGATCAGGCCATTGCTTGCCGCGCGGCGCGTGGGCCTGCCGGTGGAAGAAGTGATCGTACCGCTCGATTTTCCCGACACATCGGCAAAACTGAAAGAGATCAGCCCGACAGCAAAAGTGCCACTGTTGATCTGGGACGATGTCACGGTCTGGGAAAGCCTTGCGATCACGGAATGGATCGCCGATTGGGCGCCGACTGGAGAGGTCTGGCCAGAAGATGCCGCCAAGCGGGCGATTGCCCGCGCGGTGACCTCCGAAATGCATGCGGGTTTCCCCGCCCTGCGCAAGGCCTGTCCGATGGATATTCGCGGCCGGGAAACCACGCCGGAAATGACCGAAGGTCTTGAGGCTGACATTGCCCGCATCCAGACCATGTGGGACCAGATGCGCACTGAACATGGCGATGGCGGCCCTTACCTGTTCGGCAAATGGAGCGCTGCGGATGCGTTCTACACGCCGGTTGTGACGCGGTTCCGCACCTATGGCCTGCCCCTGACAGGGGCCGCGGCCGAATATTCGACGGCCATCCTTGAAGACCCGGTCTTCCTTGAACTGGAGAAACAGGCAGAAGCCGAACCGTGGTGGATCAAATACACCGCCGACGGACGCTCAAGCGGCTATCTCAAGCCGGAAGGCTGAACAGGTCATAATCCAAATCATGCCGGAACAGCGTCCGGATATGATCTGTGTAGATATCCAGTGCTTCGCCTGTGAAGAGTTCCGTAAGCGGTGTCTTGCGGTTCTGCAGCACATTAGGCTCCGCATCCGGATCGATCTTCTGCGCCATGGCGTCCTTCGTGCCTGCCGCGAGCGCTACATTGATGGCATCGGCACTGAGCCCGAGAGACCAATGCTTCGAGACCGCTTCCAATGCGGCGCGGGGGTCTTTCTGGGTCCGCTCATACTGGATCAGCTGGATCGAGTCGCCATGACGCGCACGAATATCACCCCAACGGTTCCAGAAGCGCGCGAGCCAGTAGAGATCGCAGCGATACTTCGATCCGCCCGGATCGCCCTTCAGATAGGTCAACCAGTCAACCTTGATGTCGTATTCCCATTTGGCGTGGTGACTGGCCAGGATCGCCATCGGGTGCCGTACAGCCAGCACATATGGCGGCAGGCTGGCGAGGCTGCGGGCCCAGCCCCATTCGGCCAGATGGTGGGGGATCGTGTGACTGAACGCCAGGCGCGGCAGTTCCGGAAAGGTCTCATCGTCCTTCGGCCAACCGATATAGGGGCGCACCGCATTCTCCGAAAAGTATTGCGGGTGAGGAATGCCATGGGTTTCCGCCAGCGCCACTGCCAGCATGTATTTCAGCCAGTGCGTACCGGAATTCTTGGAGGTAACGAGCAGGCCATCAAACCGGCCATGACGCAGGACTGAAAAATTCGTCCAGGACTCATTGAGAACCTTGGCGCGGTATTCGCTGGGAAGTGACTTTGACATGGCCAAATTCCCTATTGTGCCAGGGCGAAAGGCGCAACTGTTCTTGAGCGGTTGGAAGACTCAGGTCTTGAGGCCTGCCTTGTCCCGGAACACTTGCAGGAGGGCCAGTTGTTCGCGCGTCGGCACGCCTTCCGCCTCGGACACCGCCACCAGCATCGCGTCGAGATCGACAATTTCCTTTGGGCCAAGCTGCGGGGAACTGACGATCAATTCGCTCAGCTTGCGCATGGCGCGCTGGGGATCCGGCGCGGAATTGGTGACCCAAGCCGCATGGGCGGACAATTCATCAGCCTCAGCCTGGGTGAAGCTGAAATTCTGCATCATCTCATCATCTATGATGCGCGCCTGTCGTTCGGTCAGAGGCCCTTCCCGGCCACGGGCAACTTCCATCATCATGACGGCGGCGGCTTCGCGCGGGTCTTCGATCAGGCCGATGCCATTGCGGCCTGCCTTGTATTTGAAGGCAAAGCGGCGAGGCGTATTCGTAAGCGTGCGCGCCGCATCCATCGCCACTTTCGCGCCGCGGCGGGCCATCTGGATACGCCACGACCAGATGCCGATCGTTGTCAGGATACCCAGAATGAGGATGACTATATGCATTCGGCGTATGTAGCGCGGCCCGGCAGGCCGCGCTACTCACAATTCGATCATTCGCCCCCGGAGCCAGCCGGGACAGCGGCATGGGCCTGCGCCAGCACATAGGCGCGGATCGACTCCACCTGATCCGGCGTCAGATGATCTGCGAACGAGACCATGCCATTGGCGGCGAGGTTTCCGTCGATCACCACACCTTTCCACGCCATTTCGTTGCCACTGATCGCCGACCAGCGCAGGTCCGGCAGAACGCCTGAGCTGACCGCCAGCGGACCGTGGCAGACGGTACAGTTACGGGCATAGTGAACCGATCCCTCGGCGATCATGGTCTCGTCCCCGAACGAGTCGGCTTTCGGGGTCTTGTCGATCATCGGGAAATCCGGGTCGGCGATTTCGCCCGTGCCGCCCAGCTTGAAGGTGACGACCTTGCCGACTGTAGAGGGCACGGTCTCGTCATAGGCGAAGCCTGCAGAGAGACCAAAGGCACTGCCCCAACCAGTCGTAATCGTGACGTATTGCTCACCATCGATCATGTAGGTGCCGGGGCCGGACGCGCCGCCGGATTTGAGTTCATGATTCCAGAGCTTGTCGCCCGTTTCGGCATCATAGGCGACAAAGTCGCCATTCAGCTTGCCCTGGAAAACCAGACCGCCTGCCGTGGACAGCACGCCGCCATTCCAGGCATTGCCATGTTCCACCGACCAGCGCGCTTCGCGGGCAATGGGATCCCATGCGATCAAGCGTCCCTTGAGGGTTGAGCGCAGGAATTTGGCGACTTCCGGCGGCGCGATCGGCGGGACGCCAGCAGAGAAGTCTGCGCCCGTATTCCAGCCGACAGGCTGGGTCTCGAAGCGCGGATCGCGAGCATAGGCCTGAGGAATTTCCTGCGCTGGAATATAGGCGAGGTTCAAATCCGGATTGAAGGCCATCGGATGCCAGTTGTGTGCACCGAGGGGGCCTGGCAGCTGCTCGTAAGGGACGGCGCCATACCGTGCATCGGCGATTTCAATCGGACGACCGTTTTCGTCGAGGCCCTCTGCCCAGTTCATCGGCACGAACGCATCGCCGGAGATGAACTCGCCGGATTCCGCGTCCAGTACGTAGAAGAAGCCATTCTTCGGAGCCTGCATCGCGACACGGCGCGCTTCACCATCTTCGCCAACAGGCAAGTCTGCCAGAATGATGGTCTGCGTGGCTGTATAGTCCCAATTGTCGCCGGGTGTGGTCTGGAAATGCCACTTGTACGCACCGGTTTCGGCATCCACCGCAACGATGGAGGACAGGAAGAGATTGTCGCCACCGGACGGATCACGGAATTCCCGGTTCCACGGCGAACCATTGCCGACCCCGAAGATGATCTGGTCGTTGACCTCATCATAGACGATGGAGTCCCAGACAGTTCC
>NZ_DFME01000035.1:5836-6065 GCF_002375605.1 Hyphomonas sp. UBA3601
TCGCCGTCTGGCTGTTTCTCCGGGTTCGGAACAGTGTAGAACCGCCAGACCTTGTCTCCGGTATTGGCATCATAAGCCGAAAGATAACCGCGCACGCCGAGCTCGGCGCCGCCATTGCCAATCAACACTTTGCCATTCACCACACGCGGCGCACCGGTGATCGTATAGGGCTTGGACTGATCAACGGTGACCTTGCTCCAGACAACTTCGCCCGTTTCGGCATCAAGCG
>NZ_DFME01000035.1:6306-6636 GCF_002375605.1 Hyphomonas sp. UBA3601
CAGGCTTTCACGCCGACGGCGCGGTCCACATCCGGATCGTAAACCCACAATTCCTCACCCGTCTTGGCATCAAGCGCATAGACCAGCGACCAGGCAGAGGTGACGTACATCACGCCGTCCACGACAATCGGCGTCGATTCCACGCCGCGATTGGTGGCAAGGTCATAAGTCCACGCGACGCCCAGGTCTGCGACGGTTTCCTTGTTCACATCTATCAGGCTCGAATGGCGCTGCTCGTCATAAGTCCCACCATATGTCAGCCATTCGTCAGCTGCGCTCGCGGTACTTATCCGGTTCGTGTCGACCGCCGCAAAGGCTTCCGGTTCCGAA
>NZ_DFME01000035.1:6805-7001 GCF_002375605.1 Hyphomonas sp. UBA3601
GTGTCTCAGTGTCTGCTGTTTTTGCCTGCCCGCAGGCGGCAAGGATTGCGAAGGATGCTCCCGCAATCAAGGTGGACTGCCAGTTCGCCATGGCCGTTTCACTCCCCTGTCTGTTTCCTCAAAACGGTCTTACGCCGCGCTCAGAGGAAAGAGTAGATGAGGCAGGCCGATTGTCGAGGCCTGTCTTAAGGTCAGC
>NZ_DFME01000035.1:7162-7914 GCF_002375605.1 Hyphomonas sp. UBA3601
CCTGTCTTAAGGTCAGCCCGACGCTACAGGCACGCGTCCGGCATGCATGGAGAGATCGGTCTGAGCAGCTTCAATGGCGGCCACAATAAGCGCGTGCCAGTCGGCTTGGCTTTCTACGGTGTCTGATCCGGCCGGGAATGTGACGGAACGCGATGCATTCACGACGCCGCCTTCGAGGCGATTTGAAACCGCCTTGAATCCCGCAAGCGCATCTTCGGCCCCGCCGCCCTGCGCGCCATAGCCCGGCACCAGAAACAGCGCGTCCGGCGCGAGCTGTCGCAATTGGCGGGCCTCATCCGGGCCCGTCGCGCCCGCCACCAGCATCAGGCTGGACCATTCGCCCGCCCCCTTCAGGCGCTGGATCGCCGGGGCGAGCGCCTCAACGACGCGTGCATAGAGTGGGGCGCCCTCAAGATCTTTCGCCTGAAAATCGGCTGAGCCGGGATTCGACGTGCGCGCGAGCACGACGACCCCCTTGCCGTTTGCCTCGGCCTCTTCGAGGAAGGGCTCCAACGTATCGAGGCCCATATAAGGGTTTACCGTCACGGCATCGGAGGGGAACGGCGCCGCTTCTGACAAGTATGCGGCTGCATAGCCTCTGGCTGTTGTCCCGATGTCGCCGCGCTTGGCATCCGCGAGAACAAGAAGGCCCGCCTCTCTTGAAGCTTCGCAGACGCGTTGCAATGCGCGCATTCCGTCAGGCCCGTGCCGCTCAAACAGGCCGACTTGCGGCTTGACCACGCAGGCGCGTC
>NZ_DFME01000035.1:8102-15048 GCF_002375605.1 Hyphomonas sp. UBA3601
CACGCAGGCGCGTCCGGCCGCCGCCGCCACGACTGCTTCGCCCCAAGCGGCCACCCCTTCGGGCGTGTCCCCGCCGAACAGGTCCGGGATACGGCCAGGATGCGGGTCGATACCCACGCAGAGTGGGCCCAACTGGCGCGCGCCAGCGATGAGGCGAGAGGCAAAGCTGGTCATGGGGTGACCCGGCAGGCCACTTTCACGACCTGAAGACGGCGGCGGGCATTGTCTGACATCGGGCCGTAAGTCTCCTCGGCAAAAATCTCGGTCGGGCCATCCTCGCGTTCCACGCTCAGGCTGGTCAGGAAGGCATCTATAGATGTCGGCGCAGCCGTATAGATACGCCCGCGCCGCGGGCTCTCGGCCACGATCACGCCGCGCACAGTTCCCCCCGCATCAAAGACCGGTCCGCCAGAAATTCCCCCCAACGAACCGTTCAAGCCACGCGTCCGGCCAATCTCGGCCCAGGCAAGAATAGGTTCAGCGCCTTCCCGGCGCCCGCGCGTGATGAGTTTCGAGCGGGACATGAGTTTCGTAGCCACTTCTCCCGGTCGTCCCTGGGGGTAGCCAACATGATAACCATGCGTGCCGATGCGAAGCGGAGATACGAGATCAAGTTTTACCGAGTTGGGGCTGCGACCTGTTGAAAGAAGGGCAAGGTCATGATCCGGATCAACGACGATGCTGTCGACCGGCACATATTGCCCGGGCGCCACCAGCAGGCCGACAGAGTTGCAACCGTCCACGACATGCCGGGCCGTGATCCACTGACCATTCTTGTTCACGGCGAAAGCAGTGCCGATCCCGTCCTTGGGCTCGCTGACCTGGACAAGCACCTGTTCGTCCAATGGCGACGGCGGCGGCAGGGTCGGACCTTCGGATTCCAGGACGGTTGGCGGCGGCTCAGGTGCGTCAGCTTTTGGATCCTGCGAAAACATGGTCCAGACGACGACGCCCAGAACCAATGCATAGATCACCCAGTCAAACGAACGCATCACTGCCTGAGTACCTCCGTTAGAACCTCTGCAGGACCGGGTCCCAGAGACCCGCTGCAATGATCAGGGCTGATGCCAGCTTTGCCGCAACAAGGACGACGGCTGCGCCAGCCTCCTCCTTTTCGATCCGTTTGGGAATATCGGTGAGCAAGACATCGACGAGACGGTAGACGAGGAGCTGGATCAGGAGTGAGACGACCCCCCAGATGGCCAAGTCTATCAGGGTGACACTGGAGGCCAGACAGGAGGCAATGGGGATCGCAAGACCAACAATGGCCCCGGCCAATGCAAATCCTGCGGCCGAATTGCCTTCCTTTACGAGCGCCAGCTCCTTCCACGGGGTCAGCAGCACGTATATGGTGCTGGCGATGGCAAGCATCGCGCCAGCCGCTGCTGTCCATAACAGAAAGCGTGGGAATGCCTCGACAAAGGCAAGAGTTTCACCGCCCATAAACGCTCACTATTTCCTCTAATATCAATCGGCTCTATCAGAGCCAGACCTATTCCTACCCATAGCACGCCACAGCCTCAAGGAGACATATTCATGATCAAGGGGAAAACCGCCCTCGTTACCGGCTCCACCAGCGGGATCGGGAAGGCTATTGCAGACCGTCTTGCACAGGAAGGCTGCAATGTCGTGCTGAACGGATTTGGCGACGCCGATGAGATCAAGGCCCTGCAGGCTGAAATGGGAAAGGAACACGGCGTACAGATCGGCTATTCAGGCGCTGACCTGACCAATCCGGACGCGATTGAAGAGATGATGGCCTATGTGACAACCGATTTTGGCGGTACCGATATTCTGGTCAACAATGCCGGCACGCAATTTGTGTCACCCCTCGAAGAATTCCCAGTGGCCAAATGGGATCTGATCATGGCGCTGAACTTGTCAGCTGCCTTTCACACGACCCGGATGGCGATTGGACCCATGAAAGAAAAAGGCTGGGGCCGCATCATCAATACCGGCAGCGCCCACGCCAAGGTCGCCTCCCCGTTCAAATCAGCCTATGTCGCGGCCAAGCATGGGCTTTCCGGCCTGACCAAGGTGACGGCTCTGGAGGGTGCGGAACACGGCGTACGGTGCAATCTGGTCTGTCCCGGCTATGTCCACACGCCGCTGGTCGATGGCCAGATCGACGATACGGCAAAGGCGCGCGGCATGACGCGTGATGAAGTTGTGAAAAACGTGCTGCTCGCCGCACAGCCAACCAAGGAATTCGTGACTGCCGAGCAGATTGGCGGCTTCGTTGCCTTCCTCTGCTCGCCGGATGCTGACCAGATCAATGGTGCCGACCTCTCCATGGACGGCGGCTGGGTGGCACAATAGCTCACTGAAAGGTCATTTGACGGCGCAGCTATCGTGCGAGATAGAAAACGACGATGTTCCAAAGGATCGCCCTTCTTTGCCTCAGCCTGTTGCTGATCGCATCCGGTACGGCAAGCGCCGCGCAGGACAGCTGTCCTGCATCGGATGCGGGCCAGATGACGCATGTGATGCCTGCAATGAATGGGGATTGCGACATGGGGATGGGGTCCATGGACCACTCCCAGCCAAAAGATCAGGACGGGCCATCGCACGATACGGCTTGTTGCTGTCCGGCCATCGTTGCGGCGCTGCCGAGTGCTGCTGCCCCTGAAGGCCATAGCGACCTTTACCCGCCCCTGTTCAATATTCCTCTGGATGCGACGCCAATCTCGGTCGCATCCGTTCCGGAGCCGCCTCCTCCCCGGGCCTGATGATCCTCTCATAATCTCAGGATCAACCCGGAACAAAGGAGAAGGCCTTGTCCTTCCTTTCCCGCGCCGCGCCTTTCGCGGCCTGTCTAACATGGGCGGCGCTCGCTCCCATGGCAGAGGCCCGTCCCGTCTCCTACCCAGGCGGCTGGACGGTCATGCAGATGAACAATGGAGATTCCTCCTCGCTGCATGCACACTATTCACCCACCGCATCGGACTCGATCGGGTTCTATGCAGAGCGTAACTGGGCCGAAGACGTCCAGTTCACCGGCCTACAATACAACCGGCTGCTGAAACGCTGGAACGGCCCTTCAAGCCAGGCGAACACCTATTTCAAATTGGGTGTGGGTCAGGCCGATCCGTTCGGGAGTGAGTCTCCTGAACTGTCCGGTTTTGCCGCTTTCGCCGCGGACTGGGAGACCCGCCGCTGGTTCACCTCCTATGAGGCAAAAGCCACCGACTATGCCGGCAACAAGAGCGTGCGCCATAGCGGCCGCGTCGGCGTTGCCCCGTATATCGGCGACTATGGCGACCTTCACACATGGTTGATGCTGCAGGTGGATAACCACCCCGAAAGCAATGAGCCCGTTACCACAACCCCCCTCGTCCGGTTCTTCAAGGGCGTCCAGATGGTCGAGCTCGGCTACACGCTGGAAACCGAAGAGCTGCTCGCGAACTGGATCGTCCGGTTCTGACTTTCAAAGGATACTACTCATGAAACTGATTAAACCCGCTTTCGCGTCCCTCGCTTTTTGCCTGCTCGCCGCTCCGGCACTGGCTGATGAAACGATGGATCATTCCAAGATGGACCATTCCAAGATGGATCATTCGGCGCATGCCGACATGGTCGCTGAACCCAATACCGATGCCGACCCGGCCGCTTCAGCCCAGACCGTCACCGCCAAGGTGAACGGCCTCGTCTGCGATTTTTGCGCACAGGCCGTCCGCAAGGTGTTCAAGAAGCAGGACGCCGTCGAAAGCGTCAATGTCGACCTGGACAATGGCGAAATCGTCCTTGGCCTGAAGGCTGGCGCGACGATGGATGATCAAACGATCGAAAAGCTGATCCGCAAGTCCGGTTATTCGCTCGTCAGCATCGACCGTGGTGGCGACGCATGAGCGAAGACGTAAAATCTCCCAGCACCCTGCCTGCCTTCCTGTCGCTGTTCACTTCAACCGGAACACTGATCTGCTGCGCCCTACCGGCCCTGCTGGTCAGCATCGGCGCCGGCGCGGTGATGGCAGGCCTGATCGAGGCCGTGCCGCAGATCACCTGGCTCGGCAAGAACAAGGGTCTCGTGTTCGGCATCGCAGCGTTGATGATCGCGTTGGCTGGGGCCTGGCAATGGCATGCAAGGTCGCTGCCCTGTCCAATTGACCCGGTGAAGGCACGGGCGTGTACGCGCGCGCGCCAGCTCAGTTGGGTCGTCTGGTGGGTCAGCGTTGTCGCATTTCTGGTTGGCGGGTTCTTCGCCTTCTTCGCGGCAAGCCTGTTCATCTAAGAGGTTCAGGGCCCGGCTGGAAAAGTCGGGCCCTTCAGCCTAGTCCTGCAGGATCTCTTCGAGACAGGCCGAGATGGTTTCAGCCGTGTCTTCATGCGTGAAGAAGGTCTTCAACTGCCAGTTCTCATCCATCAGATAGAGCAGCGACGTATGGTCCATTGTGTATTCGGACTGGCTTTCAGATTGCTCTACGCGAGAAAAGTCCGACAGGAACTCATCCGCGGCCGCGCGAACTTCCTCTGGCGTGCCCGTCAGGCCGACGAGGTTTTTCGGAAAGCGCGGCGCCTTCACATAGCTAGCCAGAACTTCGGGCGTGTCCCGTTCCGGATCCACCGAAATGAGCAATGTCTGCGGCGGCTCAACACTTTCGGGCAGCTGCTCATAGGCGCGCTCCACATTGACGAGCGTCATCGGGCAGACGTCCGGGCAATAGGTGAACCCGAAATAGATCAGCGTCGGACGACCTTTGAAATCGGCTTCCGTCACGCGCGCCCCGGAATCGGAGACGAGTGAGATCGGCCCGCCAATCTCCGGATAGGCACGGCTGAGGCAACTGGCCTGCGCACCTCCGGACTTTACCGCTCCGGCGGAGTCTTTCTCCGGCGCGCTGGCGGGAGAGCAGGCGGCCAATACGGCGGAGGCGAGCAGGGCGGATGACGTTGCAATCGATCTGAGCATCATAGGGGGGATATGCGCCGCAAGCGGCGCTTGGCGCAAGCGTCACGCTGCCGCATAAGGCGCTAATGGATGATTTGGCCCGCGACGGACACATAGATCTCGACGATGCGATCTTCACCCTTCCCCCAGAAGGGTTGGGCTCGGCGCAATCCGCCCTCGGGCGCACGCGCTTGCGCACTTTCATCACGCTGCGCTGGCTGGCCGTGGCCGGGCAAACGGCAGCGGTATTGTTCGTGGCGTTCGGACTTGGCTTCGACATGCCGCTTGCGCTCTGCCTGTCGATCATTGCGGCGTCGGCCTGGTTGAACGTGTTCCTGTCTTTTGCCTTCCAGAGCCAGCGCCTGACGCGCGGGTGGGAGGCGACCCTGCAATTGGCATTCGATACGGTACAATTGGCTGCGCTGATCGCCGCGACGGGTGGACTGTCAAACCCGTTCCTGTTGCTTCTGGTTGCCCCCGTAACTGTTGCTGCGCTCAGTCTCAGCTCGTTCAGGGCCTCCCTTATCGCTTTGCTTGCCTTGGTATTGGCGGCCCTGATGCCGCTTATTCACATGCCCCTGCCCTGGGGTGTGGCGAACTCTTCGATTGCGCTGCCGCCTCTGTTCCAGCTTGGCCAGTTCGCAGCCCTTGCTGTCGGTGTGGTCTTCTTTGCCTTGTCAGCGGCGCGGGTCAGTCAGGATGAGGCCCGGCTCGTGCGCGCGCTCGATGCAGCGGGGGTCGTCATGGCGCGCGAGCAACGCCTGTCCGCGCTCGGTGCAATGTCTGCAATGACCACACATGAGTTGGGAACCCCGCTTGCCACGATCCATCTCGTCGCGAAGGAATTGCAGGCGGATCTCGACCCCGAGGATCCGCGCGCCGAGGACATTATCCTGATTGCCGAACAGGCCGACCGGTGCCGCGCGATCCTCGCCACGATCCGTGAAGCGCGCGAAGCAACCGACATCGTGCATGCGCGAATCCCGCTGGATGCGCTGGTGGCCGAGGCCGCTGCGCCATTCAAGGGGTTGGGCGTGGATCTGACCGTCCGGGCGGAACCTGCTGAAGATGGCACACCACGTGCGCCGACCCTGAAACGCAGCCCGGAAGTTTTGCACGCGCTGGGTGCCTTCATCGAAAATGCGGTGAGTTTCGCCGATACGCGCGTGAACGTCGTGGCGACTTGGACTGCAGACCAGATCATGATCACAATCAGCGATGACGGCCCCGGCTTTGCCGCCGAAGTGCTGCCGAAACTGGGCGAGCCCTATGTCTCGCAACGCGGCGAGGCGCATCTGGGCGGGGGTGACATGGGGCTTGGATTCTTCATCGCCAAGACGCTGATTGAGCGCACAGGTGGCCGCATTGCGACGCGAAACCGGACGCCGCCGAAACGCGGCGCTGTGGTCCAGACCCTATGGCCACTGACTCTTTTGCAGGCGCCTGACTTGGATTAAGTGACGGTTCAGACCTATATGGCCAATATTACACCAAGGATAAGATCATGGATCGGCCAGTTAACGTAAATCTGCACGAGAGCCTCAAGGATGTTGAGGACCGCTCCTGTCTCGTCATGGATGATGATGGCCCCTTTGTGCAGCGTATGGCCCGTGCCCTGGCTCAACGCGGTTTCGTGGTCTCTGCAGTATCTTCGGTCTCTGAAGGCAAGGATATTGCCCGTCTTAACCCGCCCGCTTTCGCGGTTCTGGATCTGCGCCTGGAAGATGGCAGCGGTCTTGATGTGGTGGAAGTCCTGCAAAAGCACCGTCCTGACGCGCGCGCAGTGATCCTCACCGGATATGGCGCAATTGCGACAGCAGTCGCCGCTGTGAAGGCCGGAGCCGTCGATTATCTGTCGAAACCAGCGGATGTTGACGATATCATCCGTGCGCTCACGGCTTCGCCAGACGAAAAACCGGCTCCGCCGGAAAATCCGATGTCTGCAGACCGTGTCCGTTGGGAGCATATTCAGCGCGTGTACGAATTGTGTAATCACAATGTTTCGGAAACCGCGCGCCGCCTGAACATGCACCGACGGACGCTGCAACGCATCCTTGC
>NZ_DFME01000077.1:0-9217 GCF_002375605.1 Hyphomonas sp. UBA3601
CTGTCAGCCGGCGTCTTCATGGTCGTGCTTTTCATGAAGCCGCCTTATCTTGAGGATCTGTCCTCTACTGAAGGCGACCCAGTTGGCGACGCTGACATCAAGTACGGGCAGATGGCTGAGTAATCTCAATAAGCTGACCAGCTTCGATCAAGCCTCGATTTCAATTTCCTCCGATGGAGTCTGCCATGCCGTCAGATCGCGTACCCAATTTGGCCAGTCAAAAGTCAGCTTCGCCGAAACCATCCTGGACTAAGTGGCTGAGGCCAGATCCGTACGCACTTGTGCTGCTGTCCGTGGTAGTTACGGCGAGCATTTTGCCATGTCGTGGAGATGCAGCGGTCGGCTTCGAGTGGTTGACCAAAGTAGCCATATTCCTGTTGTTCTTCATGCACGGTGCAAAGCTGTCTCGCGCAGCCATCCTCGGGGGTATTGGTGCCTGGAGACTCCACACGCTCGTTCTGATGAGCACCTTTCTTCTGTTTCCGGCGCTCGGTCTGCTAGTGAGCACACTGCCTAATTCTCTGGTGAGCCCTACAGTCAAGATGGGTTTCCTGTTCCTCACCATATTGCCCTCCACGGTCCAGTCCTCGATCGCATTCACCTCCATGGCCAGAGGAAATGTAGCAGCAGCAGTTTGCACGGCATCACTGTCGAACATGCTTGGCGTGTTCATCACGCCGCTTCTGGCGGGCCTCCTGATGCGGTCTGAGCTTCAGTCGGGTGGGGGAGATCTGTTGGGGGTGATGCAGTCCATCATATTGACCCTGCTGGCCCCCTTCCTTGTCGGCCATCTCAGCAGGCCCCTCATCGGCGCATGGATTGACCGGAACAAGGGCGTTCTTTCAAAGCTCGATCGTGGCGCGATCCTGCTTGTTGTCTACACTGCATTCAGCGCGGCCGTCGTAGATGGAATTTGGTTGCGCGTATCGGGATTTGATATTGTTACGATCCTCTTCCTGAGCGCACTGGTGCTCTCAGTGGTATTGTTCCTGACGCGCAAGGCGGCGCAAGTGGCCAGGCTGAACAAGTCGGACGAGATCACCTTGGTCATGTGCGGATCGAAGAAGAGTCTCGCAAGCGGTGTGCCGATGGCTGCGGCATTGTTTGCCCCAGCCCAAGTTGGCGTCATCATACTGCCCTTGATGATATTCCATCAGATGCAGTTGATCGTATGCGCCATGATCGCGCGGAGCTATGGCGAGCGGACTGAAATACCCGATGAGACAGAGGTGCTCGGCGAGGCGAGCGCCTAGCCGAACTGAAAAGCCGATACGGTCGAGTTCATGACATTGTCTGAAAAGACTTTCCGGCCCGTCTCGTCATGGCCCGCGCCAGCTGCGACCATGAGTGGAAGCAAGTGCTCTTCCCGAGGATGCGAGTTCCGGCCCTGAGGTGCGTCCAGCCATCGGCTGAGCTTGACCCAGCGTTCTTCAAGATCACCTGTTTCGAGTACATCTGTCAGCCATGCGTCGAATTCAGCAGACGGTGCGGTGGCCATGGGTGTCCGGAAGGCGCGCATATTATGATAGCTCATGCCGCTGCCGATGATGAGGACGCCTTCTTCTCTCAATTGGCTGATTGCCTTGCCGACCTTCAGATGTTTTTCCGGAGAGAGGTCGCGGGTGAGTGACAGGGTCAATATCGGAATGTCGGCATCAGGGAATGCAACCAATAGCGGCACGAACACGCCATGATCATAGCCCCGGGAACTTTTCAAGGGCGCATCAAGGCCTTGCTCCACCATCAATTCCTGAACGCGATTTGCGAGATCCGGTGCGCCCGGAGCAGGATAGTTGAGCTCATAAGTGTGAGCCGGAAACCCGGAATAGTCGTAAATCATGTCTGGCGAGGCGGCCGTGGAGACGGTGAACTCCTGTTCCTCCCAATGGGCTGATACAACCAAAAGGGCTTTTGGTTTCTCGGGCAGGCTGGATGGTATGCTTTTCAGCCATTCGGCTGTCTTGTCCCACGTATCGACCGGACCGCCCATCAGCGTCCAGTCCATGAAAAAGCATGGGCCACCTCCATGTGGAATGAACAGGGTGGGCATTTTCGTGGAGGAAGCAGTCATTTTCTATTCCCGATGCTGATCGATACATGGTGTCTTTAGTGCATGTGGCTGCCGGGTGTCTTGCTTTCTCGCGTCCGCAAACTTGTCCGCGCCGGGGCCGATTATGTGTGAACCCGAAACCAGTGCCGCAACTAGTTGGGCGCATATGAACAAGACCAAATAGCGGGCTTGAACTCTGATCCAACCGGTAGGCGATTTGGTTCAAGGAGTAAGTTATGGCGTTGGTGGAAGAGACACGAACAAGCAAGATCAAGGTTCAGCCGGAAAATCTGCACCATTTGAAAGCGACACCGGAAACCGTGCACTGGGGATACTTCCACCCCAACATCAAGCCAGCGCTCCGCGTTAAAAGTGGCGATCTCATTCAGGCTGAAGCGATCACGCACCATGCCGGGGATGCTCCGGAACTGATGATGGATGAAACTGTCAAGGCAATCTGGGAGGGTGTTCAACCCGAAGATCGTGCGCCGGGTGTCCATATCATGACCGGTCCGATCTATGTAGAAGGTGCCGAACCAGGTGACATGCTGGAAGTGCGCTACTTCCGTATGGTTCCCCGCTGCAATTACGGATCCAACCTCGCTGCGAACTGGGGCCACCTCTATCAGGAGTTCGATGAGAAGGAGCGCGTGACGATCTATGAGCTTGATCCGAATGCGAACACGGCTCACGCGCTCTATGCCTATGATTTCGAAGGAAAATATCTGATCCCCGGGACCATTACGCATTGTCCTGAGTGTGACCGCGAACCTGCTTTGGTTGGCGTCCGCGTGCCGGCAAGGCCGCATTTGGGAACTGCGGGAGTCGCGCCCGCCATTGACGAGCGTATCAGCACAATTCCACCGGGCCTGCATGGGGGAAACATCGACAACTGGCGCATCGGAGCCGGCGCCACGATGTATTATCCTGTGCAGGTGAAGGGCGGGCTGTTTTCGATCGGTGACCCCCATGTCAGCCAGGGTGATGGTGAGATCAGCGGCACGGCAATTGAAGCCTCCCTCGACGTGCTGTTCCAGATCGTACTCCGAAAGGACTTCAAGTTTCCTTCGCCGCTTCTTGAAACCCCGGATCACTGGATTGTCCATGGGTTTGACGAAGACCTGAACCAGGCAATGAAGAATGCCTCATTGGACATGCTTCATCTGCTCACTGAGCATCAGGAGCTTAGTCGAAATGATGCCTATTCTCTGATGAGTGTCGCGACCGATTTTGGGGTCACCCAAGTCGTGGACGGCACGCAAGGAATTCACGTCAAGATTGACCGTGGCATCTTCCCTGAAAAAGGTGTTGTCAAAGATATCGACTAGATTGGACGTCATTGATTTATGACGATTTTATCCAGTTGAACGCAGTATTCAGGCGAGGCTTGATCAGGACTGCTCGACTTTTAGGCAGTCGCAGTCGTCAACCGGATCGGCATGGGCGGGATGCGTTGACCGACGGTACGGCAAACTGAGGATCAAAGATGTTGATGGCTGGGTGCCATAATCCGATCGGAGCCAATCTGTGCAGTTTACAACCAACGCATATCCAAAAGAGCAGAGAAAGGATGCCTGGCACTTCGCGCTACAGCGATTTTCGATGGAGTTGCTTGCGCATGAGGGTGAGCTCTACGGTGAACTGGTAAGCTTTCGTAGTGCCCAGGATTTTACATTTGTCAGGATCACCTCCACCCAGCACCGGATAAGGCTCGATCTATCGCAAGGCCCATCCCAGTTCTGGCTCATAATGCTGCTGGAGGGCGATCTCGTCGCCAAGACTGACACCACAACGATTGAAGTCTCCGAGGGCGATGTTGTGTATGGGGTCGGTGATTTGGACGTGTCGCTCGATTTCAAGCGTGACAACCGGTTTTTGATGGTACAGATCCCGGTCTCTCATCCGGCGCTGAGGATAAGGTCCAAGCCTCAAGCAGATATTTCGAATTTGGTATCCGAAGCTGGAGTTGGCCGCATGCTGTCAGGCCTGTTGCGCTCTGTTGCGGATACGATCACGGATGTTGATGACGACCAGATGCGTCCGACTGAGGTTGCGCTGCCAGAGTTCATTTCTACGGCCTTGATGAGCGAGGCCTCGACCAAGGAACTTGGCGGGGCTGCTGGTGTTCGGGCAGCTTTGCTGGAGCGTATATTCCAAACCATCGAGATGAGATTGAGCGATCCTGAGTTGAACCTTCATCAGATTGCCAAAGAGCACAATATCTCCCCACGTTATCTACAAAAGCTGTTTGAATCCGTTGGAGACAGTTTCGGGCATTTCGTAAAATTGCGGCGATTGGAGAGATGCCGACTCGACCTCAGAAGCCCTTTGCACGCGCAGAGATCGATTTCAGATATCCTGTTCCAATGGGGCTTCAATGACAGTGCCTCATTCAGTCGGGCATTCCGCGAACAGTACGGTATGAGTCCGCGGGAGTATCGCCGGATGCCGCCGGGCGACGAATCAGAATCCGAAGTGCTGCAGCGCGGGCGGCCCCCTACGGCGAAGGATCAGGTGATTGAGCCCGAAGAGCCGGAACAAACAGATGACTTTCGCGATGCCGATGATGCTGGTGAGATAGGGACTGTTGCGCCTGTGCCCGTAAAGCGCGGCGCGCGACACCATTATCTGCCCGTTACACCGGATACGATCCATTGGGGCCATTTCAGCAGCTCGCTCAAGCCGGTCCTCACGGTGGAATCCGGTGACTATGTGACGGTCGAGACACTCACGCATCACGCCAATGATGATCATGATCGCATGGTGAAGGGTGATCAGGCGGTTGAGGACATCTATCGCTGGACTGCGGAGGGCAAAACCGTCAATCGTCGGGGCGCTGGCGCACTCGACTCCTCTTCGTCGACAGGCCGCGGTGCTGGTGAGGGGTTTGGCGTCCATATCTGTACCGGTCCAATCGAGATTGCCGGCGCAGAACCCAACGACATTGTTGAAATCCGTATCCTGGAGCTGAAGCCGAGAACGAGTGCCAATCCGAAATATTCCGGGCAGTCTTTCGGGAGCAACGCGGCGGCGTATTGGGGATTTCAGTACAATGACCTGCTGACCGAGCCAAAACAGCGAGAAGTGATCACAATTTATGAAGTCGAAAGTGAGATGGGCCGTTCGTGCGCTCGCGCGGTCTATAATTATCGCTGGACCCCTCAGACTGATCCCTTCGGGGTAGTGCACGAATTGTATGACTACCCAGGCCTGCCGGTGGACACCAGCACGATCGAAAAGAACTATGATGTATTACGGAACATCGAAATACCGGTACGTCCTCATTTCGGGGTAATCGGGTTGGCACCGCCGCAGACGAAGCTCGTGGATTCGATCCCGCCAGGAAATTTTGGCGGAAATCTCGACAATTGGCGAATTGCTCCGGGATCCAGCCTGTTCCTGCCCGTTGGTGTGCCTGGTGCGCTTCTTTCGCTTGGCGACCCGCATGCATCGCAAGGTGACTCAGAACTTTGCGGTACGGCAATTGAGTGTTCGATGACTGCCTTGATACAGCCGATCCTGCATCGCGCGAGCGAGAAGATGGGGCATATCCGCGATCTTGATTATCCATTGTTGGAAACTTCCGAGGCATGGGTGATCTTCGGGTTCAGCCATCCGAATTATCTGAAGGAACTCGGTTCTTCGGCGCAGAGCGATATCTATAAAAAGTCCTCGATCGACCTCGCGATGAGGGACGCCTTCCGCAAGGCGCGGCGGTTTCTGATGACGGCTCGCGACCTCGACGAGGACGAAGCGATCTCGCTGCTCTCTGTTGGTGTCGATTTCGGTATCACACAAGTCGTCAACGGAAACTGGGGCGTTCACGCGATCATCCGGAAAGAGTTGTTCACTGCGTGATTTGAGCGCGATGTTCTCCCGATGTTTCCCTTAAAAAGGCTGCCGGGAAACATGTTGTGCGCGCAGAGACAAGAATGTGCACGCTGTGAATGACAGATTGAGGCTGACAGAAGCAGGAAGGACCGGACAATGCCGATCACCATCACCGAGCAATTCATCCAGTCCCTGGCGACATCCAAACAGGACGTGCTGGAAGCCGAAACATTGCCACCTGAATGCTACACCGACGCCAATTTCTACGAATTCGAGAAGGAGGCGCTCTTCACGCACGATTGGCTGTGTGTTGGTCGGGAAGAGTGGGTTTCGGAGCCCGGTGACTATTTCACGACTTCGACCGTGAATGAGCCGATCGTTGTTGCGCGGAATCGCAAGGGTGAGTTGAAGGCCATGTCATCGGTATGCCAGCACCGCGCCATGCTCGTGGCCGAGGGGAGCGGGAATGCGCGCGGGTTCGTGTGTCCTTATCACCATTGGAGCTATTCGCTTGACGGTGACCTTGTGGGCGCCCCTGCAATGAACAAGACGTGCGAGTTTGATCGCAAGGCGAATGGGCTCCCGAACTTCAAAGTTGAGGTCTGGGAAGGTTTCATCTTTATCAATTTTGATCAGGATGCAGCGCCGTTGGCCCCTCGATTGGTCCACGTGCAGGAGGCAATCAAGGGATATGACCTTGCCAGTGCTGAAGGTCCGCGCCCGGATCCGGCACCACGCCTGATGTGGAATTGGAAAGTCATGTTCGAGAATAACAATGACGGTTACCACGCCAGCCGGTTGCATCATGGACCCCTGCATGACTTTGTACCTTCCGAGCGTGCAAGCTTTCCGGACGCACCGGAGGGAGCGGCAGGTTATCTGAGGTTCAATGGTACGCTCCATCCGGATGCGAGCTTCAATCCGACTCAGAAGGCTGTGCTGCCCGTATTCCCTGGCCTCTCTGACGAGGCGCGCCAGCGGATGACGTTTGCGAACATCCCACCGAGCCTGTCGCTCGTGATGACAAGCGACATGGTGATCTATCTGATCATTCGTCCTGACAGCCCGGAAACGCATTACATGGACACGGGCGTGCTTGTTGCGCCTGGGGCCATGGAAGACGAAGCCTATGAGCACAAGATGGAGATGATCATGAATTCGACATCCCATATTATTGCTCAGGATTGGCATGTTGACGAAATGGTCCAGCTCGGACTGCGGTCGCGCTTTGCCAAACGGGGGCGCTACTCCTGGCAGGAAGGAGCGCAAGCGCAATTCAATGAATGGCTCGTTGACCGGTATGTTTCGGAATGGAACCGCCGCGCTGAGCCGACGGATGATGCCAGCATTGCGGCAGAGTAGAGTAGGCCGATCACGTGAGGCCGCCCGAGCATCCAACCACCTGGAGATTTAATACGCGGTCGGTTCCGCCAGCTGACAGAAATGCAGCTTGGGCGAATGCAATGCGTAGATTGCGGTTGCCATTTGTGTCTGATCCGGGTGGCCAGCCTGTTGATGGACAGATGATTATTCAGACGTCCACCATGGGTCTGCAGTTCGCCTGGATTGAGTCTGGTCGTCAGGTGATTGATGGTCGGGAACTTGAGCAGGGCGAGGGCCTCTGGCTACTCGTCCTTTTGAAGGGGGATGCAAGGTTCAGCGCAGACAAGTTCTCGGTGAATGTTGACAACAAGATGATCGTCTTTGGCGCGACACGTCATGATTCCCGCCTGGAAGTGAGTGAAAACAACGCGATACTATTCGTCCGAATTCCAGCCGTGGCGCTGGGCGGACGATTGATTGCACCGACCCATTATCAAGCTGGTACGCTCGACGGCAACTTCGGAGTTGGACGTATGCTGATCAGCATGCTTCACATACTGGCCGATGAGATTGGAGATATCTCCACGCAAGATCTTCGACCAGTCGAGCTTTCCCTGATCGAGATGTTGTCCAGCAAACTACTCGGTGTTGCCGGAAAACGTTCCTTGGGTGGTGCGGAAGGTGCACGCGCTGCCCATTTGCACAGAATCCAACAGACGTTGGAAACGTTAATATGGGACCCCGATCTGACAATCGCAAAGGCGGCAGACGAAGTCGGCGTTTCACCACGGTATCTGCAGCGTCTGTTTGCCGCTGATAATCGGAGCTTTAGCGGCTACCTCAAGAAGAGGCGACTGGAGCGCTGTCATGCCGACCTGATCAGCCCGCTGCATGCGCAGGAATCCATTTCGGAAGTTGCATACCGCTGGGGGTTCAGCAGTTCGGCACATTTCAGCCGGAGCTTCCGCGACCATTTCGGGCTGTCGCCACGAGAACATCGCCGTTCCGGTCTGGCGAACCAGATCGAGGATGAAATGAAGGTCAACAAATTGTGGGGGCAGTATCAAGAGCTGTCGAAAGACCGCCTTTAAGTTTGGCTTCAGCAGATGGCGTCCCGAAAGGGCGCGTGAAAGTAAGTATAGGGATTATATATGACTTATCCGAACACTCTGATTTTCGTCGACCTCATGTCTGACGATCCGGTCAAGGCCGGAAAATTCTATGCAGCTGTCATGGGCTGGGAAGACGATGTTCGAATGGATGGCCAGTTCTGCCGCATGGTGCCAGGCGGGAACTTCAAAAACCCCGACGGATCTGACAGCGAGATCGGGAACCTGCATATCGGAATTGGGGATGTCGCAAACTTGCGCCCGAATCCTGACCCCGCTGGCGTGGATTCGCGCACCTTGTCTCCGTTTGCGAGGTCATCCCGCCTGTGGGTGTTAGTGAGCGAAGACGACTCTGTCGACAGGATCATGACCGCCGCAGTTGAGCATGGAGCGGAAGTTCTGTGGCGGAACCATTACTGGAAAGAGTTTAATGGTTTCAATGACGCATTCCGTGATCCTTGGGGGAACGAAATCATCCTGTGGAGGAAAGGTGGCGTCGATCCCGTTATTCCGGAAGGCTATACGAGCGAGTGACCGAAGTGATGGGAGCGGATGTGGCCGGGAAACCGGAAGGTGCTAGCCGGGCAGGAGTGGTTGTAGCTGCAACTGTCGGCAACATTGTCAGCACCACTCCCGCCATCAGTGCCGTCTTCAGCCTGTTCCTGATCCCTATTTCAACAGAATTCGGATGGCCACGGGCAGTGGTGTCGGGCGTGCTGCTTCTAACTGCGGTGATGTCCGCTATTATCTACCCCTTGGCTGGTCGGCTGTCGGATCGTTGGGGATCTCGCCGAGTTATTCTTGTTGGAAACGCGCTTTTCGCTCCGGCGATTGCGGGTTTGGCTCTGGCCGATGGTTCAGTGGTCCAATTCTACTTGTTGTTCGCCATCGTAGGAGCGGCTGG